>NZ_JAWRYM010001007.1:0-248 GCF_046534555.1 Bacillus sp. SIMBA_074
TGGTGAGCACCTGCGGGATCGGCACCCCGCGGTTGACGTGGCCGCACTCCTCACCGAGGTCCTGCACGAGGGTCCCGCCGAGGGCGACGTTGACGATCTGGAGGCCGCGGCAGATGCCCAGCAGCGGCGTCCGGTTGCGGGTCGCGGCGCGGACGAGCTCGAGCTGCGCGGCGTCGGCCACCGGAAGGTGCCGAGACTCGTGCGGGTAGCCGGTCGGGCCGCCGTAGAAGCGCGGGTGGATGTCCTCC
>NZ_JAWRYM010001008.1:0-248 GCF_046534555.1 Bacillus sp. SIMBA_074
GTCCGACCGTTGGTGTTGCCCTCCATCATTTCCGGTGTAATGATAGGAACGACTCTTGTCATTTCATCATCCTCAGGAAAGATCAGCTTGTCTTCATGCAAGCGTTCTGGAAATAGGCAGGTCTCCAAATCTTCAAGCATTTCTCTTGCTGAAGAGTAGCGGAGAAACGGATCTTTGACGAGCGCCTTGAAAATGACGTTTTCCACGCTTTGCGGGATTGCCGGGTTTACGGTACGCGGCTCGGGCAG
>NZ_JAWRYM010001009.1:0-248 GCF_046534555.1 Bacillus sp. SIMBA_074
CAATTAAACTAACTTTTCTGAAATATTAAAATATTTTTATTCTAAATCATATTAAGGTATGTAAATCGATATGTTCAATAAATAGATATAAACTTATCGATAGTTATTTAAGAATAATAAATTTTTAAATAATCGTTCTGCACAAATAACCGGGCTTCATAACTTTACTGTATAACAGTCATAAAGAAAATGATTTTTTATTGCAGAAAAATATTCCTGTAGTTATAAAATATGAAAAAAATGTGATT
>NZ_JAWRYM010001010.1:0-247 GCF_046534555.1 Bacillus sp. SIMBA_074
CTGATAACAATCACTTTCATGTGGTGACTGGTTAATGCCTGTTCCCTTTCTAATGAAAATTCACGAATCATTTGAAGGACGGAATCCCCAGTTTGAGAAATATTAATATAAGATTTTTGTGAGGGGCCTGATTGTTTTGTGCTGGAACTTGCTACTTGTGGAGTGATGATTTGAAAGGTTGAGGTAATCAGGTCCTTTTTTGTATAACCCTCCCCTTTTTTGCTTAACTCTTTCTCAATTTTGGACT
>NZ_JAWRYM010001011.1:0-247 GCF_046534555.1 Bacillus sp. SIMBA_074
CTGAACCGTGTCGTGTTCGAACAGATAAAGGATACAAAGGTACAAGCCCTGTTGCTTGGTAAGATAGGGAAAGCATCGGAAAAGAAAATAATCTTTGAAATAGACTCACAAAGTTATCTAGAGAAACTTCCGGATCATATAAAATTGTCACAACTAACATTGATTCTGGGGAACATTATCGATAATGCACTTGAAGCGGTTTCAGGAATGGAGGAGCCACTTGTGAAATTTTTCGCCACCGATATCG
>NZ_JAWRYM010001012.1:0-247 GCF_046534555.1 Bacillus sp. SIMBA_074
GTTTCTTGTATGATATTTTGAGTGTATGGTAATTTCATGAAATCGTCAGGGCTGGGTGTCCTACGACCAATTATGCTATCCACTTCACAGAAAAGCTTAGATTGAATTTCAGGATTCATTGAAAGTGCGTACAGTGCCCAAGAAAGAGCATTTGCTGTCGTTTCATGACCTGCAAGAAAAATGGTCATTAACTCATCACGTACCTGATGGTTGGTCATTCCTAATCCGTCTTCGGCATCACGTGCAT
>NZ_JAWRYM010001013.1:0-247 GCF_046534555.1 Bacillus sp. SIMBA_074
GCAGTCTGATCTTGCAGAATCAGTGGTTCATCCACGATTTCCGCGATTCCAGCAGACGTTTGGAGGAGATTTTGATTCGCTTCTTTTTCCAGAACTCCCCGCAGTCGATACGTTTCTGGCAAAGTCTCTTTGAGCTCTGTAAACAATGGTTGCAGTGCTGCGTACAAGGACGTGTCTCCTTGCTTGTCAAGCCATTTGAAGAATGCTGTGAGTACAGACAGCAGATTGGTTGCCAACGTTTTGGTCG
>NZ_JAWRYM010000148.1:0-395 GCF_046534555.1 Bacillus sp. SIMBA_074
ATTTGGGTACGTGAGCAGGCCATGGATCGTCTCGCAGCTGAACGTTATGTAAAAATAGCTTCGACCCAGTCAAGCGAAAACGACTGGATCGAAGCTGAGGTGGAATTCCATACGCTTGAATCAGCGTGTGAGCTTGTGCTCGGCTACGGCGCACAAATGAAAGTTATAGAGCCTGCCGAGCTGCGGGAAAAAATCATTGCCGTCGCCTCGGCTACCATCAGTCTTTATCGTTAACTGGCACTTGCGACCTCTGTCCCTTTTGTTTCTTTGCCGATTACGAAAAGCACGATGGTGCCCGCTATAAGAACAACGGTAAACATCCCAAAAATGAACGTGTAGCTGTAGTGAAGGGCAGAGAAATAGCCGACGAGATAGGGTGGGATAATACTGCCGAT
>NZ_JAWRYM010001014.1:0-247 GCF_046534555.1 Bacillus sp. SIMBA_074
TATTAATGCACTACTTGCTGGATTAGCGAAACTATCTAAAAAAGTGATAAAGAAAATAATTATATAAACCGTTTCAATCGAATCTTTAGATAATAATAATGATACGTACAGGGTTAGCACAAGTAAGATACAAGTTTTAACTAATTGAGAATTAAATAAAATCTTTTTTAACTTGTATCGATCTATGAGTAGTGGTGCTAATAATCCTCCTAAAAACCCTCCAAGCATATTTATTACAGGAACCAAT
>NZ_JAWRYM010001015.1:0-247 GCF_046534555.1 Bacillus sp. SIMBA_074
TAGCAAGGGCGGAGGAGACGCCATTTTGTTTAGTGCTGGCAACCCTCATGTCACAGGCATCGTCACCTGGAACGGAATCGCCCATGTCAATTTGTTCGATGAAAAGCTGCGCCAGCAAATCGAGGAAAACGGAGTAGGCTACATACCGAATGCGCGTACCGGCCAAAACATGCCTATTACACGCGTAGTTATTGATGATGTGGATAACAATCAGCAGGAATACGACCTCTTAGAAAAGGTTTCTGTG
>NZ_JAWRYM010001016.1:0-247 GCF_046534555.1 Bacillus sp. SIMBA_074
CAGAAGTGCGTAGGGCGCCCCTGGCTTGGCAGGATCTCGCATCGCGTCTCCGCCCGTATCTTTACCTTGCACCTGCCATGATATGTTTCATTCTGTTCTTTTTTTACCCGATTGGGTCCATTATCTATTTGAGCTTTCAGGACTGGTCGCTAATTAACCTGGAAGAAATGGAGTGGGTAGGCTTTCAAAATTACAGTGATCTGGTGGTGGACGCAGATTTCCGCCAGGTGCTGGGGAACACCGCGAT
>NZ_JAWRYM010001017.1:0-247 GCF_046534555.1 Bacillus sp. SIMBA_074
CGGTCGTGACGCTCATGTGCCTGCGGAACGAGTTGCCGTACCGGCACGGCCGGGGAGTCGATCACTTGCCTGATGATGACCGATCGAAGCTTGAGTCCAGTAGGGCGGCCCACATCAACAGCGCGGATCTCGATACCAGCCGGCGCAGGCTCACGAGGCTGTTCCTCGAAGAGATTCAGCTCATCGACCACGAGCGCGCCGGACGGCTCCAAGGCGCATTCGATCAACTCCTGACCCCGCTTCGGGT
>NZ_JAWRYM010001018.1:0-247 GCF_046534555.1 Bacillus sp. SIMBA_074
TTGTGTATCATCTTAGGAGCATTTAATATTTATAGCAGCAATAAGTCACTTGTACATTCCAAAGATATCATTAGCCAAAAATTGCCGATTCTAATTGATGAAGAACAACTACTCAATAATGTTGCACAAAGAAGCGCACTCGCAAGAGGCTATATTCTATATGGCGACGAAAGTAATAAAGAGAAGTTCTTAAAATATACCGAAGAAAGCAAAGTCATTCAGGAGGATCTATTAGCCTAAAGTGATT
>NZ_JAWRYM010001019.1:0-247 GCF_046534555.1 Bacillus sp. SIMBA_074
GTATCTTCTCTTTCACAGTCAGGACAGCAACCGGGATTCTTACAGAAACAGGTGATTCTTCTTCCTTTTTCACCTGCCCATCGGTGCAACCCGCCAGCACGAGTCCCATTGTGAGCATGAGACTCGCAGCGATTGCACTCTTCAGCCGCTTTTTCATCTCTTCCCCTCCTCACATCTGCTCGTGTGCAGTTTGCAGTCTTTTGCGATTTTGCTTGCGGTGAGCGAAATTATGCAGGCTTTCATAGCC
>NZ_JAWRYM010001020.1:0-247 GCF_046534555.1 Bacillus sp. SIMBA_074
GCGGCAGCTCCACGTTCTCGGCCGCATCGCCCAGCGCCGCATCACCGATGCCGCCACCTCACCCGACGTGCGCGATCGGCTCGCGCTGCTCGGACGCACCCACGCCCCCGGAGACACGGACCTCGCCTGGACGCGTCTGACGCACTGGCGGGAGCAGCTGGCCGCTGTGCTCGATCAGCCGCCGTACGAGCCCATCACGGGTGTCGAGGTGCGCGGTGGGTCGGCTTCTCCGTCGACCGCGCTGCTC
>NZ_JAWRYM010001021.1:0-247 GCF_046534555.1 Bacillus sp. SIMBA_074
GGAACGCCCGTTCCAGGAATGCGATGCAGCGTGCGTCGCTTTCCCCGAGGAAGAAAGCGAATTCGCGCACGCCGGATGAGAATACGAGCGGCGCACATGCCGCCGCATCCTCCGCGCATGCCGCGCGAAACGGCGTCGACGCACCGGCTTGCGGCACGCCCAACGACGACGCGAGCGCCCCGCCCGGCATCATGTCCGCCCCGCCAGGCGAGCGAGCACGGCGACCGTCCGACTGATCTGCTCCGGC
>NZ_JAWRYM010001022.1:0-247 GCF_046534555.1 Bacillus sp. SIMBA_074
CTTCCACGTATTATGATATGGGTAAAAGGGTTACTTCACCGAAAAGTGGCGATCTTATCTTCTTTGCAACGGGTTCTAATAGATCAGTTGTAAGCCATATGGGAATGTACTTGGGCGGCGGGCAGTTCATTCATGCCTCAACAAGTAAGGGAGTAGAAATCACTTCTACTTCAAACTCCTATTTCAAGAGCAGAATCATCGGTTATAGAAGTTTATAGGATTTACTTGCAGACTTTCTCTTAAAGCC
>NZ_JAWRYM010001023.1:0-247 GCF_046534555.1 Bacillus sp. SIMBA_074
GCGCTGCTGGCCTACGGCCTGGTGAACATCATCATCACCGGGTTGTCGTATCTCGATCTGCCCACCGTGATGAACGAGACGATGAAGATCCTCGGCATCGAGGGGGAGTTCACGAACTTCGCCCAGGGGCGGATCTGGGGGACCATCGCGGCCATCGTGCTCGCCGTAGGATGGTCGATCACGGCGGCGTTGTCGATCCGACGTCTGCGGCGTCGACGGATCAGCTGGTGGGTGCCGATCGCGGGTG
>NZ_JAWRYM010000149.1:0-393 GCF_046534555.1 Bacillus sp. SIMBA_074
CAGTTAAAACGCCTCGGGGGGCCTAATTTTACCCATATCCCGGTTAATGCGCCCAAATGCCCGGTGCGGCATTTTCAGCAGGACGGTCATATGGCGATGCGTAACCCTAAAGGCCGGGTAAATTACGAACCGAACTCCTGGGACGGCGGTGAGCATAATCCCAGGGCGTGTCCGGCACATGGGTTTGTCAGCTCAAGCCAAGCGATGGGGGACAGTAAGCTACGCTATCGCTCGCCAACTTTTGCCGATCATTACAGCCAGGCCAGGCAGTTTTACATCAGTCAGACTGCCGTTGAGCAGGAGCATATACAAAGTGCACTGATTTTTGAGTTGTCCAAAGTAGAAAATCTGCCGATCCGGCAGCGTGTGGTATCGCATTTACTGAATATCGAT
>NZ_JAWRYM010001024.1:0-246 GCF_046534555.1 Bacillus sp. SIMBA_074
GACGAAAAAAAGGATAGGCCCATCGCCAAGTGATAATTGTTGTCTGAGTTCTTGATTTTCGACTTCGTATGCCATTTTTGCTTCGACACCGTTATGGATAACTGTGAGTTTTTCAGACGCTACATGAAAGAGCTTCTTGACCTCATTTCCCATATAGTGACTGCAAACAATGACACGATCCGAAGCCTCCGTCAGTATCCGCTCGCACTCGTGAATGCGATGTTGCAGCGGAGTATGAATGCCTTG
>NZ_JAWRYM010001025.1:0-246 GCF_046534555.1 Bacillus sp. SIMBA_074
GCCCTCGAAGTCCGTCGCCCAGAGCAGCTTCGTCGCATCGTCCGAAGTGTCGAACGCCCCGAGGGAGAAGAACTCGTGTCCTTCGGCCTCGACATTGCCGTCGAGCAACACCATCTCGCCGGGCACCGCCACACCCGGCTCCAGCACCGGGGGAGTCCAATCGTCCTCGGTGGCGGCGGTCCGACAGTGGATTCCGTACTGCGCGCCCTCCTCGGACCGGCTGTAGTACCACCAGTCCCCGCGACG
>NZ_JAWRYM010001026.1:0-246 GCF_046534555.1 Bacillus sp. SIMBA_074
CGTTGCACGACACGTTCCGTCAGGGAGTCATAACTGAACAGTGAGTAAATCACGACACCGACGAACACCGTGAAAATGAGAAAACTACTGCCGCAACGGTAATGCAAGGTGGAAAATTTTTGCACGTTCGCTACTGTTAATTCTACCCCGGACTCGAAGGCGTTAATCACTTTGTGCTCAGCCCCATGATATTGAAACAGCCTTTTGATGATGGGGGCTTTCGCTATGGCAGTAATGTAGCCGAGG
>NZ_JAWRYM010000150.1:0-393 GCF_046534555.1 Bacillus sp. SIMBA_074
GGTCTTGTTCAAAGCTTGATTAATGCTGGTTTACTTGATTAGCTACATTCATTTATTACAATCATCAACGAATCAAGGTGAAATTAAAAGGCTGAGCCCGGTAGATTACCGGGTTCATGCCCTCAAGGCTGCCTAAGTAAATAAAGTGTCTAACTTTTTGGGTTCACTTCATTTGGCAGCTCTTTTTCTTTTGGAGCTAAAGGGTAGGTTAATTTTGAGTTTAGCTAAAGAATAAGGAGTAAACAGAAATATGTGGTGAACTTGATGTCTAAGCGATGTTTATCAACTACCCAAGTCTTTTTCTAATGTCATAATATCTTCAAACAAATAACTACTTTTTTTAATTAATCATAATTCCCTCCTATTTAAAGGAAACCCATGGTATAATTAAAG
>NZ_JAWRYM010001027.1:0-246 GCF_046534555.1 Bacillus sp. SIMBA_074
TGACGATCGTTTCAGCGTCCCCACCGTTTTCAATCAATTCTTTGAAAACTTTTTTAGCGATTTTAGAAGAAATTGTCCCATCTTCAATCAGCTTAATCATTCCTGCCAACGATTCAGCAGTCAATTTGACATCATGCAGCTCTTTTCCTTCTGCATTCAAGAAAGCAGAAACCTCACCCATGATCCAATTTGATGCTAGTTTTGCATCCGCTCCTGAAGCGACTGTCGCTTCAAAGAAATCAGCAC
>NZ_JAWRYM010001028.1:0-246 GCF_046534555.1 Bacillus sp. SIMBA_074
GACATGGAAAACGGCGGTGAGCACGAGCACTGCCACCCAGGCGAGCCGTGTGACGGCAGCGGCCCGGCCCGTTCCCGTGCCCCGCTCGCGCCGTGCGGAGCGCTCCTGCTCGGCCATGGCGGCACTCTACGCCGGAGGGAGGACCATCCGTGCTTGCCACGGCCGCCTGCGACCCGTTGAATGAGGGGATGGCCACCACCCGGATCGAACGGATGACCCCGCTGCAGTTGCGGGTCCTCCTCATCG
>NZ_JAWRYM010001029.1:0-246 GCF_046534555.1 Bacillus sp. SIMBA_074
GGCTCTGATCAGGTGCTCGGGGACCATGGTGACGCACCATCACCGGTCCGCCCGAGAGGAGCCAGATAATGAGCATTCCCGAACCCACCCAGACCCCCGACGGCCCCGCATACGAGGGGCGACTGCTCGACCGCGTCGATGAGGAGGTCGTCGACCAGGGCGCCGCATTCGACATCCGCACGCTGATGAGCAGGCGCGGCGTCCTGGGGCTCGCCGGTGTCGGCCTGGGGGCCGTCGTGCTCGCGG
>NZ_JAWRYM010000151.1:0-393 GCF_046534555.1 Bacillus sp. SIMBA_074
CTCTCCTCTGGTGCAATCTGCCCTGTGCGATGTCGGAGCCCAACCGGGTCCACGGCCTGCACAGCCTCCGGACGCTGCTGGGAGACGAGAACACCTCCCTGCTCATGCGGTCGCGGTACGGCTTCACCGAGCTGAACCTCCACGCGATCGCCGGGACGGAGACCCACGAGATGTCGGCGGTCACCCGCGAGTGGCTGTCCCAGCTGGAGCAGGGCGCGACCTGGCGGGGCGCCGTCATGACCACCCCGAGCGGTGAGCTGGCCCGCCACGTCTGGGCGCGGATGCGCGAGGTCCCCGTCCGCAGCTGGCCGGGACGCGCCGTCCGTCAGTTCCGTCAGGTGGTCGGCCGGTCACCACCGAAGGTGGCGTCGTCATCCTCGACGACATCTTCCC
>NZ_JAWRYM010001030.1:0-246 GCF_046534555.1 Bacillus sp. SIMBA_074
CCTGCGCGCCTTCGGCGACAGCACCCGCGAGGAACTGCTGGCCAAGGCGATGGCCCAGCTCGGCAACGGCCGCCCGGCCGACGAGGTGATCGAGCAGCTCGCCCATGGCCTGACCAACCGCCTCCTGCACCCGCCCACCGCGGCCCTGCGCGAGGCCGCGCTCAGCGGCGACGCCGAGCTTTCGCGCGCCGCGGAACGCCTGTTCCCGGAAAAGCCCGGGTATTCCCATCCCGCCACCCCGCCGCT
>NZ_JAWRYM010001031.1:0-246 GCF_046534555.1 Bacillus sp. SIMBA_074
GTCAATCCTTTCACACGATACGCGTGTCCGCCGCCCTGATTATAGGCCTGCCGATACTGGCACTGATCGCGACCGGGTTTCCGGTTTCGTTCGACTCACCGAAGCTTGGAACTTTCAATCTGACCGGCGGTGCGCAGATCAAGCCGGAGTTTCTAGCTTTGTTTCTGGCGCTTTCCTTCTATACGGCGTCCTTTATCGCTGAAACGGTTCGCGCCGGCGTTCTGGGCGTCAACAAGGGGCAGACCG
>NZ_JAWRYM010001032.1:0-246 GCF_046534555.1 Bacillus sp. SIMBA_074
GCTTTTCCTATTTTTGTTTTATGAACGATGATTTGAAGAATGATCATCAGGACTACAGCCACTCCAAAAATCAAAACCGATTGACTATTGATGGAAACTCCAAAGATATTGAACTTGTCCGTCGGCAATACATCATTCGGGTAAGCTTCCGGCTGTGCACCACGGACGTAGATGAATCCGTATTCGATCAAAAGGGAGACCCCGATGGCCGTGATAAGTGCTGCAATACGCGTAGCGTTTCGTAAT
>NZ_JAWRYM010001033.1:0-246 GCF_046534555.1 Bacillus sp. SIMBA_074
CGATGAACCCGCCGTTGGCGTCGATGCCGCCCGGGCAGATGCCCTTGCTGCCGCTCATGAAGACCGAGTACACGACTCCGGCGACGACGGTCCAGATGAGCATCTTGCGGATGCCCGCGATCACCACGGCGCCGGGCAGCCCGGTGACGGCGGTGTCGGCCTGCGGGGCCGGGGGCGGTGTGAGTGACACGGAGGACTCCTTCGAGGTCGGTCCCCTTCATCATGTCGGAGGAGTCCGCGGGAAGG
>NZ_JAWRYM010001034.1:0-246 GCF_046534555.1 Bacillus sp. SIMBA_074
CTTCCAAGGTTCTGTGTTTGGAAAGTTTTGGGCTGTTTAGTTATACTTTAAAACTAGGCTAGATCTTGGAAAGTCGATTTACTTTTTAAAAGTGCATAAATCAAATGTAAGAATTTATTGGTACTTGCTATCACAGCTACTTTAAAGGGCTTTCCCTCCTCACGTTTCTTATCATAAAATTCTCATAATCGCCTGTTACGAGGAATGATTTCATCTGTCGTTTTCTTTTTGCGACAATCACGAATG
>NZ_JAWRYM010000152.1:0-392 GCF_046534555.1 Bacillus sp. SIMBA_074
TTACCCTCTGTGACGGACCTTTCCAGGTCGCTTCGTCTACCTCGTTCCTTTGTAACTCCGTATAGAATGTCCTACAACCCCAAGAGGCAAGCCTCTTGGTTTGGGCTAGATTCCGTTTCGCTCGCCGCTACTCAGGAAATCGCATTTGCTTTCTCTTCCTCCAGGTACTTAGATGTTTCAGTTCCCTGGGTCTGTCTTCCATACCCTATGTATTCAGGTAAGGATACCATACCATTACGTATAGTGGGTTTCCCCATTCGGAAATCTTCGGATCAAAGCTTACTTACAGCTCCCCGAAGCATATCGGCGTTAGTCCCGTCCTTCATCGACTCCTAGTGTCAAGGCATCCACCGTGCGCCCTTTCTAACTTAACCAAACTAAAATTAAAAAAA
>NZ_JAWRYM010001035.1:0-246 GCF_046534555.1 Bacillus sp. SIMBA_074
CTCTTGGCCGCGGGCCACTGCAATGGAGAAGCTCATATCGCTCAACCAGTGCGAGCCCTCGTTGGTGAGCGTATGCGTGATGGTCGCGCCCGGCCAGCCGCGAATCTCTAGCCGGTACTGGGCCTCAAATGGCTGGGGGGCAGGCAGCAAAGTGCCTTCATTTGCCAGGGCAGTATTGCTTGCTGTCATAAGCAAAACAGCACCTAAGGCAGCGCGCATTAAACCGCGTTGTGCGGTATCAGCTAT
>NZ_JAWRYM010001036.1:0-245 GCF_046534555.1 Bacillus sp. SIMBA_074
TATGAAATGAATAATGTCATATTATTCTTTCTCTCTATACATTGTACAAACTTTATTTTTTTAATGCAAAAATAACCGGCCAAGCCTCCCCCTTTTTCTTTAAAATCCATTTAATATCGTGTTTATCCCTGGACCCATGCAAATTTTGGATATTCTTTTTAGACACATAAAGTGTTGACACCGCTAGTCTCCAATTGCCCTTTTCATGAAAATCAAAGCATTATCATCCAAAATGTTCTTGACAG
>NZ_JAWRYM010001037.1:0-245 GCF_046534555.1 Bacillus sp. SIMBA_074
GGGTGCTCCTCGCCAGCGCCGCCCGCGACTGGTTCGGCCGCTCACCTCGCCGCATCGAGGCGATGGGTGCCACCGGCGGCGGACTCATGATCGCGCTCGGGGCGTTCCTGCTGGTCTGGAGCGAGAAGCCCGCGAGCGCGTGAGCGCCCGGCGCGACCCTGCTCACATGCGAGCGAAGCGCGCCCGGGCGATGCAGAAGACTCCGTAGATCGCGAAGCCCGCGCCGACCGCTCCCAGGACGAGTC
>NZ_JAWRYM010001038.1:0-245 GCF_046534555.1 Bacillus sp. SIMBA_074
GATGCCGAGCAACTGAGCGCTGCGCTGCCATTGCTGCAGGAGCACCACGGATGGGCTGCAGTGGTTCTGCCGCGCCTGCCAGACACGGGTGTGCCACACGCTCAAAGACGCCGCTCGCCTTCGCAATGCCGCCAGCCAGGCCGCCACAGATGCCACGGTGAGCACTGAACGTTTATCATCCCCAATTTCATCATCAGCATGCGTTGGTTGAATCTTTGAATGGTCTGCCGTGATCTCGCAGCCCG
>NZ_JAWRYM010001039.1:0-245 GCF_046534555.1 Bacillus sp. SIMBA_074
GCGGTAAATATCGCGACCCGCAGCAGTACCACGATCCCCGCTACAAGACCGATCATGGACTGGTTCATGGCACCCTCTTTGGAGGTACACACATGCTTATATTTTTAGGTGACCAGAGAAATCGCAGGAGCCATTTTCATGCAACGCTCCCGGTTTCGTGCGACCGAGCAGCTTCATTGTGCGAGACAGGCTTTCCGACCGTTCGCCGTCAGGCGAACATCGCTGGCCTCTCTGGTGGCGGCCGC
>NZ_JAWRYM010000023.1:0-79100 GCF_046534555.1 Bacillus sp. SIMBA_074
CAATTTTCTCTCATTATACAAGAAATACCCTATAGAATAGACTTTTTTTCAGTGTCTATTCTATAGGGTACATTTTACTTTGTAGGTTCTTTTTATTAAGCTATATGGTTATATTTCGCTAAAAAAGGAACTCGTTTTGCTACTAGTGCATACATTTTGAAAATAAAACGAACTAACGGTTCAAATATACGTGCACTTTGCATTACTAATCCACTTGTAATAAATGTTAAGAACGCAGCACCAAGTATATCTAGAGGATAATGAACGCCTACGTACATACGTGATATACCGACTAATACTGCCCATATTAACGCGATATATTTAAGTTTTTCTCCTCTAAGAATAAATACGAAAGCAATCGAAAATACGAGTACAGAATGATCACTTACAAATGATGAATCTGCTGCATGCGGTACTAATTGATTGACATGATGTGTTATAAAAGGACGCGGATGGTAATATACCGCATGTATAAGAACATTTACTAATAATGCAATACTAACTGAAAGTGTCGTATATAACACTGTATATTGTTTTCTAATTGCATTCTCTTTCTTTCCATTATTGAACCATAGGATAAGCATAAATAGAATAGCTACATATGCAGCACTATTTGTAATAGCGATCATTAGCGTATCTAATAGCTTGGATGATCCAGCAAAGTTATTAATCCATTGAAATACTGTGTAATTCATATTACTCTCTCCTTATTTTTTCTCATTGTACTTTAAATAAAGATACAAGCGTTCTTGATTTACACAGTATACAACATCAATATGAAAATGGGTTTAAACTTTTCTCATCAAATTCTCATTTTGCTACTATTCATTTGACAATGGTGTAACTATTTACACGAGCTAAATATGTATAAAGGTTGTAAACCATTTTAAATAGTATGGTGAACACTCTATGCATGGATATAATACATAACATATTCATTTAAATATATTAGTTATGAAATCATATTCTTATTCCATACGAAGGGCAATATTACCGAATTGTTCTCCTTGCTGCATTCGATTTAAAGCTTGAATTGCTTCTTCTAATGGATATACTTTATCAATGATTGGTTTAATATTATGTTCTTCTATAAAATGAATCATCTCATTAAATTCCTCACTGCTTCCCATTGATGTTCCCATAATATTGATTTGATTATAAAATAATGCTCTTAACGGTAATTCAATTTTATCTCCTGAACTTGCACCAAAATTAACGATTCTTCCATTTGGTTTTAATATATCAAAATATTTTAAGAAAGTCGCTGGACCTATACTATCTATAATTAAATCTACTTTTTCTCCATGTAAGCACTCTTCCCAATTATCAGAACTATTAAAAGAAAAGTCTGCTCCATATTTTTCTGCAGCCTTTCTTTTACTCTCTATCCTTGAAGTAACGCTCACCTTTGCTCCAATTGCTTTAGCAAATAACATAGCATAAGAAGCTACACCACCGCCAATTCCGGGAATTAGAACATGTTCTTCAGATTTCAATCTGCCTTTTGTAAAAAGCGCTCTATATGCAGTTAATGCCGATAAAGATAACACAGCAGATTCTTCCCACGTAAGATATGTTGGTTTTTTTACTACATTTTCAGCTGGCACAATAACATATTCGGCAAACGTTCCATCGGCTGGTCCACCTAGTACTTCAGGTAACTCTGGTATTTCGTGAGTATTATTCCATCCAACACTAGGGTTTATAATAACCTCTGTATGTAGTGTGATATTTGAAACATCTTCTCCTAATTCCGTAACAATACCTGCACCATCTGATCCTAAAATTAAAGGTAATTCCATTTCTTTTCTATTATTCATTATAAATAAATCACGATGATTTAAACCTGCTGCTTTTAATTTCACTTTCACTTCCCCAGCCTTAGGAGTTATCTCAGGTAATAATTTATATTCTAAACCTTTTAATCCTTTTTTATGTTGATGTACAATAGCTTTCATTAATTATTCCCCCTTAATACTTTCAATGTACTAGAAATATCGAAATAAATAAAATAATTTGATTACTAAGCATCAAAAAAGGAGGAAATACAAAATGTATTCCTCCTTTAAAGAGCTTTTTCAAAAAGAATTTTCTACCTTTAACTATTAATGTGTAGCATAAGGGAATGTAATCGTAACAATTGTTCCTTCATTTTCTTTACTCTCTAATTGAATAGTTCCGTTATATTTTTCTACAAGCCTTTTGGCAATAGATAGACCCAGACCATTTCCACCCTGTTTTCGACTTCTCGCTTTATCAACTCGATAAAAGCGATTAAGAACAAAAGGTAAATCTGCTTCAGGTATTCCCGCTCCATGATCTATTATGCAAATTTTAATTTTTCCCGATTGTAAACTTGATTCAATACAAATATACTGATTTACTTCTTTTGTATATTTCACTGCATTATCCATTACAATAATAATAATTTGTTCTAAGTAAGATGAGGGCATTGAAACATATGCTTCATCTGCATCTAATTTCATATCAAATTGAAAGTCAGTTTGAAGTACTGCAAAGTTTTGTGCAACTTGATTTAATACGCTATTAACATGGACTCGTTCGGCTGCTATTAGATGCATCTGTTCTGATTCAGCTCTTGATAGCTCTAGCAATTCTGAAACTAATTTATTTAATCGATCTACTTCTTTCAGACTGGATTGAAGAGATTTATCCAATACTGCTGAATCATTTTTCCCCCATCGATTCAGCATTGATAAGTGTCCTTGAATAATTGTTAATGGTGTTCTTAATTCATGTGATGCGTCTTCTACAAACTGTTTTTGCTGTGTAAAAGAAGTTTCTACTTCATCCATCATTTCGTTAAAAAGAATCGATAATTTTGCGAGTTCATCATTATTTTCTCGTACTAGAACCCTTTCATTTAGTCCGTTTTTCTTAATCCGCTTCATCGTATCCGTTATGTTTTGAACACTTGATAAAAGCTTTTTCGTTATAAGTATCCCGCCTAAAAAACTAAACACTAATCCACATATCCCTGCGATAACCATTACCACTAAGATAATTTTTAATAAATGATCAAATGTCTCTAAGTTTTTCGTAAGTTCAATAGTTCCCGTGAATTTTTTTGTTTGAATTGGTATGCGCTCAACTAATATTCGATCTTCTATATGTCTTTTTATAAATGATTCATCTTGTGTAACATTTTTTGGTTCTATCCACGATTCATTAAAATCTCGCGAAACAGTAACAATGGGTTTCCCATCATTTCCGATAATACGAATCATTTGATGTTTATCAATCATGTTGTTAAGAAATTCATTACTGTTTTCAAATGTTTTGCTCGATAGCGTATCATTTTTATCTTGAAAATATGCCGCTATTTCTGTCACTTGTCTATTTATTTGTTTCTGTTCATAATCTATAGTCCACTTATTAATTACAACAAATTGTAACGCGCTATATAAAATAAACAAAATGAATACTAGTGTAGTGGACCAAAGTGTTAATTTCCACTTTATAGGTAGATTTCTAATTCGGTACATAATGTTTTTTATCATTTCATTATATATCCAGCACCGCGGACCGTTTGGATATACTCCTCTTTATCTAAACTATGTAACTTATTACGTAAATAACGAACATATACATCGACTATATTTGTCTCAACCATTGCATCATATCCCCATACTTGGTCCAGTAAAATATCACGGGTAAGAACTCGATTAATATTTTTCATAAACATAAGCAGTAGCTCGAATTCTTTATTTGTAAGTTCAATTTCTTCATTTCTTTTAGTTATAGTTCGAGATTCAATCTGAAGCTGTAGATCTTTAAACGAAAGAAATGATGCGTGCTTTTGCTCTGTATTTTCTTCTCTCCTAAAAATCACTCTCATACGTGCTAACAGTTCTTCAATCGCAAACGGTTTTGGAAGATAGTCATCAGCTCCACTATCTAACCCTGTCACACGGTCCATAATACTATCACGAGCAGTCAACATTATAATAGGTGTATTTTTAGTTGCTCTTAGTCGACGACATACTTCCAGTCCATTTAATCCTGGTAACATTAAATCAAGTAAAATGAGGTCATAACTATTTTCAAGTGCTGCTTCTAATCCCTTTCTTCCATCAAGTTGTATATCTACTTTATATCCTTCATACTTTAATTCTAATTCTAAAAAATCTGCTAAGCTTTCCTCATCTTCAATAATTAGTATATGTTGCAACGATACTTCCTCCTATACGATTAAATGAATAAGTAATTCTATTCCGAATATGACTGCAATGATTTGATGTGTTTTTCGATACATTATCAATTTCGTTTTCTTATTAGTTTGTTGTAAAACAAATCCCGCAATCCCTAATGCTATTAAGGTTAAAAGAGAAAATATACCACTGTATACTAGCATAATATGCCGACTTCCTTTTATTAAAAAGTAAACACCGTGAGTAGTCGCAACAGCTATTACAGCGTATCCAATTAATACGTGAAAATGTTTTATAAAAAGATATAGCTCTTTAATTATTTTAAATCTGTGAATATGTTTCTTCTTTAAAAATAACCATATATGACGTAAGAACCATAATGATGCAGCTATAATTACCCCGTATTCACCTAAAGAACCTAATTTCTTATTTAGCCATTGTACATTTAATACATTCCCGTACAAAACATTAATAAATAGCAATTCTACACTACAAACAATAATAGTAATACCGATTATTTTAACATATATATGGAAATATTTATTTCTAAGTATTTTCTCCATTTTATATAATCTCCTTTTGACTCAAAAGCTCTATAATCAGCAGTGTATCAAGTAAAAGAGAGAATAACATGAGAGAAAGATTAAAATAAAATGAGAATCTGCAAACTACTTATATTTTATTTATCTCCTTTTTGGTCAATTCTAATATGTTGCAAATAAACGGTGCTTTTGCATTTGTATATGAAACACGATCAAAAGGATATGCAGCAGCAAGCATCTCTTTTAATACTCTATATTCTTCACGTGCCCACTCATGATTTATTAGAAAGTCTCGAAATAAAATGTTGTTCCTCCATTCCTCGTTATTATAAATATAAACATGTAAATGGTGGGTACCAGCTCTCCATTTACCTTTTCTAAAAAAACGCCAATTAGGTGTTTTTTTAGGAACACATTCATAGCCAATTTCTTCTAGGGCTTCCCTCCAATTTTTGGTAATTTGTAAATTTGTTACGCCGATCATCATATCAATAAGAGGTTTAGCCCCTAACCCTTCTACGGCTGTGCTTCCTATATGTTCAATAGCAATAATATCTTCATGGAGTAACGGCACAAGTTTATTTTTTTCATTTAAAAACTCTGTATGCCAATATTGTTGGTACGGTTTAATTATGATTTTTCCATCCATTTGCTTTCCTCCTTATAACTATATATTATTATATTTATAAAATTTAAATTTATAAATATAGGGATTTCACAAAATATGTCGAATACTGTAATGGACAACTTAATTATATTAAATTTGAGGTGAATTATGAAAGATATTCCAGTTAAAATTCAGTTAGATACTATAACATTCCAACTAAAAAAACATCATAATTTTGATTGGCTTACAAAACTAGGTACAGTATTTGCGGTTTTTGACCAACAAGATTCCGGTAATATAAGTTTTGGTGTTGAAAAGAATGGGAAAAAGAACTTTATAAAATATGCAGGGGCACAAACACTCGCATATAATGCTTCTACAAATGAAGCTATACAAAGATTAAAAAGCTCAGTTACTATATACAATGAATTAAAACACGTTTCTCTTATAAATTTAATTGATCACTACCCTGTACAGCATGGATATGTTTTAATTTTCGATTGGTTTGACGGTGAATGTCTTCACTCGCACTGGAGTTTCCCACCCCCAGCAAAATACAATGATCCTAACTCACCATTTTATAAATATAAGAAATTATCCGTTAAAGACAGACTGATTTCATTAAATTCTATTTTTAATTTCCATACTTACGTTGAACACAAACACTATGTAGCTATTGATTTTTATGACGGTAGTATTTTGTACAATTTTAAAACTAATGAAACAAAAATTTGTGATATTGATTTATACAGTAAAAAGCCGTATGTAAATAAGATGGGACGAATGTGGGGGTCATCTCGTTTTATGTCACCTGAAGAGTTTCAACTTAACTCTATAATAGACGGACAAACAAACGTATTTAATATGGGGGCTATAGCTTTTACACTACTAGGTGGCGGGCAAGATCGTTCCTTTATGAAATGGGAAGCTAGTGGAGGCTTATATGAAGTAGCATACCGTGCTGTAAATGAAAATCGTAGTGGGCGCTATGCGTCAATGGAAGAGTTTAATAATGCATGGTTAAAAGCCTATAACACTGAAAATCTATAAAAACTACATACATTGTAAAAGTACATGTAAAACTTGTACTTTTATAATGTATAATACATATGGGATTGAAATTCAGGATAACGGGGCATGTATTATGAACTTTGTTTACATTAATCAAAATGTTTTAAATAATCTTCTTTATATTTTAAGCAGTATATTTGTTTTTTATTTTATTTATGATAGTGGGTACTTCGGGAAGAAATATAAGAAACTACTTATCATTCTTTGTACGAGTATCCCACTAATTTTATGTATGCGGTATCCCATCTATATGGATGAAAATTATATTCACGATTTAAGACAAATCCCCTTTTTAATTGGTACACTTTATGGTGGATTTCCAGTCGGTATTGCATTACTCATGATTTTATTAATAATACGTTTTATGTTTTATGGTTTTAGCCTGTTAACAATCATTGTTTATGGAACGATGTTAATAATTACAGCATTCGCATCATCAAAATTTAATACATACAATAGGAAAATAAAAGTAACTTCATCTATGTTTTTAACTTTTTTCCTTGCAATATTTACAACAGTAATTGTTTTAACTCTATCAGATTTTGAAGTGAATAATTTGTACATTATTTATTTCATTCTATTACCAACTATTTTAATATTATTTATGGTCTATTTTAATGAGGTTTTAAAAGATGCAATATTTATGCGATCAAAATTAATAAAAGTTGAAAAAATGGAGATTGTCAGCCAACTCGCTGCAAGTATTTCACATGAAGTAAGGAATCCATTGACTGTTGTAAAAGGATTTACACAACTTTTAAAAACACCCAATATAACTCAACAATCCAAAGATAAGTATATTGAACATATTCTTGAAGAGTTAAATCGTGCACAAGCAATTATTGATGATTACTTAACTTTTGCCAAACCAGCTTCAGAAAAACTAGATCATATTTCAATGGAGCACGAGTTAAATCGAGTTATTAATATGATGTTGCCTTTTTGTAACATGAATAATATTAATATTACAAAAGAGTTCTCAGAGGGAACAATTATTGGTAATACACAGCACTTCCATCAATGTTTTTTAAATTTAATAAAAAACAGTATAGAAGCAATGCCATGTGGCGGTAATCTAATTATTTCTGCAACTGTTAGCAATAATAAGGTCATAATAAGGATTCAAGATAGTGGAGTTGGAATGTCGCAAGAGCAAATTAATCGATTTGGCGAACCATATTTTAGTACAAAAACGAAAGGTACGGGTTTAGGAACGATGGTTGCTGTTAAAATTATTGAAACGATGCGAGGCAGTTTAAAAATCCGAAGTATCGTTAATAAAGGAACTACTTTAACTATTACATTCCCAAAATATAATAATGAGAGCACGTTGCATAATAAATAAAAAAGGAGCATAATGGCTCCTTTTTTATTTCGATACAAAAAGTATCTGCTATGTTTTTTTAATTTACATTTAGAAGAGACTAATTAGAAATTAGTACCCTTAGCTCCAACAGCTACATCCAACAATAATTAATAAAATAAATAACACAACTAATAAAGCGAAACCTCCACCAAAACCACAAGAACCGCCGAAACTCATATTTTTTCCTCCTTTTGGTTTGAAAACTAATAGGTAGTTGATCATTTTAACTGGTTCGTATTATACAGTATGTATATCTCCCTTTTTTGAGCATGTCTTCATAAAAATTAGTAAAAGCACTCTATTGAGAGTGCTTTAAAATGGGTACCAGAAGCTTTGGAATACATTCAGCTTTAAGTAAACTGCAATAATCAAAATGATAATACCAACAAAAAGTGTGATGTAATCCTCCTTTTGTGCGTCTTTTGCATAGTACCACGTTCGTTTATCCTTTTTTCCAAAACCTCTTAAATCCATTGCATTTGAAACAGTATCAATCCTTTCTAATGAATGAATAATAAGTGGCCAAAAAATTAAAACACGGTTTTTCATACGAATCCACAAGCTCGCTTCTCCTTTTTCAAAAGGTACGCCTCTTGCTTCCTGCGCGTGTCTAATGATTATATATTCAGATTGAATACTTGGTATATAACGCAGTGCAATATTTATTGCATATGTAATTTTATAAGGAATAGCAAATTTATTTAAGCTACTTACAAATTCACTTGGATGGGTTGTATAAATAAAAAGAAGTGTAAATGGTAATAACGTAAAATATTTCAATGCAAGTGTAGCTGCATAAAATAAAGTTTCATATGTAATTGTTGCATAACCTATATAAAAAAAAGAGGTATACGATCCCGTTAATTCCGATCCATGAGTGGGCGTAATGAAAAGAATCATAACGGAATTTAATAAACTAAATGTAAATATAACGCTGAAAATAACTATAATTTTACGCAATTGAATTTTTGCAATTAAGAGGCCGATACATCCAACAATAAATAACATTAGCAATATACGAAAATCAAAAAATAAAAAAGTAAGTGTCGTACAAAATATAAATAAAGATAATTTAATTGCACCATCCATACAATAAAAATACGTATTATGCATATTCCTCCCTCCTATTAGCCTCAATATAAAGTTTCACAAACGTTTCTGGAGTTGAAATTCCGCTTAATTTCGCTAGTTTTATTAATGAAATCGCCCGTAGATTAGCTCTTTGTAACGTTCCTTGATCCCCTAATACAGCGGATACAGTATTGTCTGCAATAATTTTCCCTTCATGCAGAACTACCGCTCGATCTGCATATTCTAAAGCAAGATTCATATCGTGTGTGATAATAATAAAGGATATGCCCCTTTCAGCCAGTTTTCTAATAAATGACATAAACTGTTTGTAATGGTAATAATCTTGTCCAGCTGTCGGCTCATCTAATATAATAAGTTTTGGGTTTGTTATAAGTACAGATGCAATAGTAAGCCTCTTTTTTTGTCCATAGCTTAATGCCTGAATTGGCCAGTTACGAAATGGATATAATCCACAAATTTTTAAAACTTTTTCGACTCTTGTCTCAATCTCATCTTTAGAAACCTTTTTTAATTTTAATGAATATGAAACCTCTTCTAAAACAGTAGGCTGTGTAATCATTTGATTTGGGTTTTGCATAACGTAAGAAATAACTTCCCCGCGTTTACGAATAGACCAAGAATTTATATTTTCTCCATCGAATGTTATTCTCCCATTCTTTGTTCTATTTATTCCTATAAGAGTATGAGCTAATGTCGATTTCCCTGCTCCATTATGACCTAATAACGCTACTATTTCTCCCTCTCCTATTGAAAGGTTGATATCTTCTAAGGCTGTATGTTTGTTATTGTACGTAAATGATAAATTTTCTATCTTGCATAAAGTTTTTTTAATATATTTATTTTTTGATGGAACTTGTTTCTGCAGCCAGTTCTTTAATAGGCTATGAACGCCTGCATTACGAAGATTTTCAATTGGAAATACCTTAACATTATTACTGTCAAAATTTAATTTCTTTAGCGCCTCTATATAAATAGGTTCTCTTAGTCCGATATTTGGTAATATATTAGAATTTAAAATACTATCCGGTGAACCAATGGCAATAACTTCTCCCTCATCTATTAAAATAATTTTATCTAAATCAAGGTTTAAAATTTCTTCTATTCGATGTTCAATAATTACAATTGTTTTATTATATTTCTCATGTATATTTTTAATGAGTTCTATAGTATTCAAACTACATGCAGGATCCAAATTAGCTAACGGTTCATCAAATAATAATATATCTGCATTTGTCGTTAGCAGACCTGCAAGAGAGACTGTCTGTTTTTGACCTCCTGATAATTCATGTGGACTTTGTGCATGAAACTCCTGCATGCTTACCTTTTTTAAAGAATCCGTAACAATCTTTCTCATTTCTATTTGATTTACACAATCGTTTTCTAATGCAAATGCTACATCCTCTTCGACAGTAAGGCCTATAAATTGTGCATCTTGATCTTGTAATATTGTCCCTACGTGTTTACTCTGTTCAAAAACACTACCTTTTCTCGGATCCTTTCCAGCTATTAAAATGTTACCGGTACTTATCCCTTCGTAAGAAAATGGGATTAGCCCATTTATACAATGAGCTAATGTTGACTTACCTGAACCACTTCGTCCAGCGATAAGTACCTTTTCCCCAGGATATATTTGAAATGTAATATTTTTCAAAGTAGGCTGCGTGGTATGCCTATATTGAAAGGTAAATTGTTCAAAAGAAATAATTGGTTGCATGTATTCATCCCTACTTTTCAATTTTTAAATGTGTATGTTTCTTATTTGATTTCGCTAGACCGATCGTGATTGGTAAGCCAAGAACTAAAAATACGATAACGTCTGCAATTGTTGCGCCTAGTACTTGTATAACTATTTTGTCAAACGGTTCTCCCATCACAATAATATCGAATGCTCCAGCAAATATAATTGCTATGACAATACCAATTAACCCTGCAATTGCAAAATAAGAAATATCACGGTTATTATACGTTCCATGTTTTACACTAAAACCAACTCTTTTTTGTATGAGTCCCATTGCAAAACCAATAATACCTGAACTAATAACCCATCCCCACCAAATACCCCAACCAGCGATCGTATCTGTAACGGTATGACCGATGAGTCCTATTAAAAGCCCTGCTACCGGGCCAAATAACGCTCCAAAAACTGTTAAAATAGCCAATGCGGGTTTAATAAATGTATTCGGCGCGATAGAAAATCCCCAAAGCCCTAATACCCCGTATAAAGCTGCTCCAATTCCAATAGCTACTACTAGCTTTGTCGTTAATTTGTTCATTACAATTCCCCTCTCGTATTATTCAACTTTTAATACTCTATATTTATTTTGAAAATGAATTATGCATCGACACTTCCTTTCTATACAACAAAAAATGACCTCTTAAATAAGAGGTCATTTTCTTTCACGTACAAGAATCCCCTTATCTTTCAAAAGACACATAGTGTCCTCTGCGGAATTAGCACCTTCCTATGTAATTACATAGGGGTTGCTGAGGCTTCAAAGGGCCGTTCCCTCTACCTCTCTGGATAAGTATGTATTTGTAATCTGTATTATGGCACTAACAATAAAAAATTTCAATACTTTTCTTACTATTTTTATTTTTCGATAAATAGTTCACTTAAATCATTGTATTCTTATCGGAATTATGAAATAATAAATTCAAAATTGTTACGGGAGGAATGCATGATGAAAGTAATTGGCTTAATTGGCGGACTAAGTTGGGAATCAACATCGTTGTACTATAAACACATTAATACACTGACTCTCTCTAAATATGATCAAAATGCGAAACTTGTTTTATATAGTATGGACTTTGGTGAAGTAACTACATTATTACAAAATCATCAATATGAAGAAGTGAAAAATGAATTAGTCGCAGTAGCAAAAAAAGTAGAACACTCTGGAGCTGAATGTTTACTAATGTGTTCTAATACTGTACATCTATTTGCTGAGGAAGTAGAACAAGCAATATCAATCCCACTTCTTCATATCGGTGATGTAAGTGCTAAAGAAATGGTAGAACAGAATATAAAACGGATCGGATTATTAGGAACGAAACAAACGATGGAACAAGATTTTTATACATCACGACTAGCAAAATATAACATTGAGACAATCATCCCAAATGACGAGGAAAGAACTTTTATCCATCACGTCATATTAAATGAATTAAGTAGAGGAATTATTTCAGAAACATCAAAAGAAAAACTAATACAAATTACCAATTCATTAATTAATAATGGGGCTGAAGGAATTCTACTTGGCTGTACGGAAATTCCTTTGCTCATTTCCCAAAATGATCTATCTGTTCCTGTTTTTGATACTGCTTATTTACATGCGAATACTGCTGTACAATTTGCTGGATAATAATATAAAAGAGCATCAATAACTGCAATGGCTCTTTTGGAACCACCACACTCTAAAAAACTTTCATTCAGTTTTTGAATGCCATGTTTATACTTTTTATTTGAAAGAACGTCTGTTACCGCCTTTTTTAAAGTTTGTACATTAACATGCTCTTTCAATAATCTATGTGCTGCCTCAAGCTCAGTTAATCTTTGCGCTATCATAGGCTGATCTTTATCATGCGGTATTATAACAAATGGGACATTGTAATGGATTGCATCGTGTACGCTATTCATTCCGCCATGTGTAATAAATACATCTGCTTCGCTTAATATTTCCGACTGAGGTACGTATGGAGCTATTAAAAAATGGTCCGGTGCTGGTTTTATTTTTGAAATAGCATTTCTATCACCTACTGCCATTACAACTATCCCTTCAAAGTCTGAAAAAGCATCAATACAAGTATTAAAAAATGGTTCGAGCCCTTCAAGAAGTGTTCCCATTGAAATATAAATAACTTTCTTTTTTGAAAGCAATTCAAGTGGAAACTTTACATTTGTTTTGCGCTTTATAATACTCGGCCCAATAAAAACATTGTTTTCTCCGAACGAATCGCTATTAGGTTGAAAATAACGACTTGTATACACGAGACTAATATCTCCCTTATTATGCATAAATTGAAGATTATTTTTGGGCTTTACTCCAAATTCATGTTCCATTTGATACAGTAACTTTTCAGAGAGTTCATCGGGTTGGAATTGTATTTCTGCATTTGGATGAAAAGGCAAGGTTTCCAATAATACTGGTGGAATTAAAAATATAGGAGAGGAAACTATGCCTGGAACTTGTAAATATTCCTTTACTAACTCTCCAGCACCAAATATATCATAAACTATGAAATCAAAATTAATGCTTTTACATAATCGTTTCGTAATTTCTAATATGTATAAAGAAGTTTGAACATGTACATGAAAGAAAGATTTTAATCCATATGAAGTTTCATTATCAATAGAAATCTCCTTTAATAAATCCGGATGAGTATGTACAATGGCTCCCAAAACTTCAAGCCTTTCCTTAAAGCTTTCCGTTGTAATATAGTGTACGTTATCACCTCTTTCAGTAAAGGCCTTTACTAAACTTAATGTAGGATTTACATGTCCCTCTGCAGGGAAATTAACTATTAAAATATTCATCACTTATTTCTCACTCCTTACAATTCAATCTTCTTATTAATCGTACTGTTATTATTACAAGCAATCTTCCCTTAATAGTCCCAATATACTTACTACTTTAGGTTGATAAATAATTATCAGACATTGAAAAAGGCATCTACATAAAATGTAGATGCCTAACTGTGATAAGGAGTGTTCTGTGAGGTTAGGATAAGCTTTTCTGCTTGTCCTATGCTATCAATATATGATTTATTTTATAAAACGTGCATATCTAATAGAATTATTTTAACCATTTTATTTGATCAAATGGATAATATACCATTTTCACTTTACCTATTATATTTGACTCATCAATTAGTCCAAGCGTATTCCTACTATCTTTACTATGATTTCGATTATCACCTAACACAAATAATTTATGCGTGGGAACTTTCATTTCTCTACAGTTTGAAAAACGATTTGATACTTGTGACATATCTAACTGTATATACGACTCATCACGCTTTTTACCGTTAATATATACCTCATCGTCTCTTAATTGTATGTTATTCCCTGGTAATCCAATAATTCGTTTCACGTAGTATGTAGGCGAGTCTTCTTTTTTTATTATTACAACATCACCATGATGAAAAGAAGAAAAATAGGTGCTAGCCTTATTAACTAGTATGCGATTATTCTCATTCAAAGTAGGTTGCATCGAAATTCCTTCTACCATACGAAATAAAAATAACTTATTAATAAAAATAATTCCTATTATAATTAAAATATAGCTACATATTTTTCTCCAATCTTTTAGAATCAATTGCTTCATAGATACCTCATTTCTAATCTATTCGTATGTAAAAAACGTCTCTAGTTCATATAATTGCTAGAGACGTTTCGTATATTTTAATTCTCTTTAGAGTCATCTATTTTTGGTGCTTCGCCAGTTAATCGCTTATTTTTCAAATCAAAATAAGCATCTAAAACATCTTTTCCAATATCAGAGTTAATACCTGATTTATCATTTATAACCCATGGCACAACAACAGAAAATGCTACTTCTGGATCGTCATATGGCGCATATCCTGCTAATGTTAAATTATAACATTTTATACGTTCACCTTTATCATTTCTACCTATGTCACTTTCTCCACCATATACTGTCTGTGCTGTCCCTGTTTTACCGGCTGGTTTATATGGTGCTTTTTGGAACGCCCTTACTCCCGTTCCATCTCCTTCCTGAAATACTCTCCTAAATCCTTCTTTTACTTGATTTATGTAATCTTCTTTCATATCTACTCTATTTAAAACAACTGGTTCTAATGAATGAACCACTTTACCGATTTCATCTTTTTGCGCAGTTTGTTCTCTAATCTCTTGAACAATTTGTGGCTTCATACGATAACCACCATTTGCAATAGTAGCAATGTACTGTGCAAGCTGAAGTGGTGTATACGTATCATACTGGCCAATAGAAAAGTCTAATAAGAAACCCGGTTGATTATCTTTTCTCCCAATTTGTCCAGCTGTTTCATTAGGTAAATCAATACCCGTTGGAACACCTAAACCAAATTGCCTGAAATAATATCTCATTTTATCAAAGTATTCTTGTTTAATATCTAGTGAACTATTTCTAACATAATCCACACCTGCAATTTTTAATGCTGTATTAAACATATAAACGTTAGAAGAAACTTGTAAAGCTCTTAGATCATCAATATTCCCGAAATCTTTCCAAGACTTTTTCTCCTTAGTTCCTTTAAACTTCATAGGCGCATCATAAAAGTAAGTACCTGGTGTTATAGCTTTCGTTTCGAAACCAGTCAATATTGTCGCACCTTTAACAGTTGATCCAAGCTCATATGAACTTGTCATCGTACCTAAAGCATAATCTTCAACTTCTGTTTTCCCATCTTTTTCTACTAATTTTTTCCCTGCCATTGATAATACTTGACCATTTTTCGGATTTATCATTACAACGAAAGCACGGTCCAACATCGATTCTGAACCTTTATAGGCCTTTAATATTTTTTCTATGCTCTCTTCTACTTTTTTCTGTAATTCCATATCTATTGTTAAAGTTAAATTCTTGCCGCTTTTTCCTTCAGAAACTGTTTCCGTTCTAATTGTATTACCTTGTTTATCAGCAATACTTCTTACTTCTTTTTTCGTACCATGAAGCACATCTTCGTATTGCTGTTCGATGTAACTTTTCCCAACACGATCATTCCGGCTATACTCACGCACTAAATAATAATCTAATCGTTCACGTGGTAATCCTTCATCAGCATTCGAAACATTTCCAAGAACTGAACGGAATAAGCCATCATTTACATAGAGCCTTTCCCAATCAACTGATGCGTCTACACCTGGGAGATTTGCTAAATTTTCACTAATCACAGTATATTCCTTTTCACTAACATCTTTTTTAATAATTTGAGGTGCCATTGAAGTCATTTTACTTTTAATAGCTAACACTTCTATATCTGTGGCTGTTAATTCTTGAAGATTTTTATCTGTGATGCGCTTTCTTTTTAAATCTTCTATTTTTTTGTCTAGATCTTTTCCATTAATATCCTTTTCTCTAAACTTCTCTATTTCTTTTTTAGATACTAAATTTTGAGTAAGTTTTGGATTTAATTGCATCCAAAAATCTTTCTTATCAGTCTCGGTTAACTTATCAATATCTTCTTGCGGCATTTCAATTATGGCTGCAAGTTGTCTTGCGGTTTTTAACATTTCTTCCGCTTTTACACCTTTCACCTTTGTATATGTAATCGTACGTAAAGACTTATTGTCAACAACTGGATTACCTTCACGGTCATAAATTTTGCCGCGTGGTACTGTAAGATTAACAGTTGCATTCTCTCTTTTTTCTACTTCATTTTTATATGTTTCTCCATCGAAAATTTGTACTTTACCTAACTGGATTATAATTCCAGAAAATAATAAAAACACACAAAAGAATAAAATATTTAATCGTATAGGTAGTGCTCTACCGCTTTTCTCTTTTTTCTTTTTCACCTCGTAATAATCTCCTTCCAACCAAATTTTCATTATATTATATAAATATTAATATAATGTTTAAAACTTAATAGAAATTCAAAAAATAGTTAAGAAAAGGTAAAGTTTACTAAATTAAATATAAAAATAGCGATAAGAAAGGGCTTAGTGTTAACTAAGCCCTTTCTTATCGCATATTAAATTTATTAAGAGTTAGCAATAGAACGTAGCGTTACACATTTATCCTTACTCTTGGATTTAGATTTTTCACTTTGAATTTTTGGTAAAAAAATAGTTACCTTTGTCCCAACACCAACATCACTCTTAATACTAATGGTCCCTTGATGACTTTCGATAATTTTGTAACTTAACATCAATCCTATTCCAGTACCTTTTTCTTTCGTACTATAAAAAGGTTCACCCAACCTTTTTATTCTTTCCTTTGGTATTCCTATTCCCTCGTCGACTACATCTATAATTACTCCATCTTCATTCATTTCTTTCATGTGAATAGAAATTTTCCCACCATCTGGCATTGCTTCGATTGAATTTTGCAAAATATTAATAAATACTTGTTTCAATTGATTTTTAGAGCATTCAATAATGGGTTCATTGGAATCTACAAATAACTCAACTTGAATATTCGTCATAATTTCTTTTTTGTTAATTAAAGACACAACGTTTTTAAATACTTGATAAATGTTATTCTTTTCAGTTGGGGTTTCATCTGTTTTAGCAATCGATAAAAACACTTGAAGTATCGCTTCAATTCTCTCAATTTCAGAAATCATAAGGTCAAAGTATTTTTCTTGATCTTCTTTGTTGATTTGGAATAGTTGAATAAATCCTTTTATTACCGTTAGTGGGTTCCTCACTTCGTGAGCCACACCTGCTGCTAATTGTCCAATTGCAGCAAGGGTATCAGATTTACTTAGCAATTCTTCTGTCTTTTTCCGCTCTGTAATATCGCGTACAATAACCATAATTTTGTTATGCAGTAATGGTACACATCTAGCTTCAAAGAAATCAAGGCTTCCTTTAAGTGTAAGTGGATATTCAACAATTACAGTAGAATCTTTCTCCTTTACTTGACGAATTGCTTCTCGAAATTTCTGTGCTACTGGAGATGGTAATACCTCGTAAAACCTTTTTCCCATAAAAATTTCTGCGGATACGTAAAATTTAGAAGGTGTTCCTGCTTTATAATCTATAATTGTTCCATCAGCTTCTGTTAAGAAACATAAATCTGGTAAAGCTTTAAAAATCAGTTCCAATTCAGATGTTTGTTGTTTTAACTGTTCTTCTATTGCTTTTAAATGGGTAATATCTACACCAACTGCCCAGTAACTAAATCCACTTACTGGAAACTGATCTGATATATTAGACCACATTATCGTTTTGATTTCACCATTTTTACACGTTAAGCGCATTTCCCAATCTCTGAAATTTTTTCCCCTAATCAAGAATTTATTTTGTATTTGTTGACGATAATTATGGTCGGGATATAATAATTGAAGTGCGTTTGGGTTACCAATGATTTCTTCGGCTTTATAACCTGTTACAATTTCACATTCACGATTCCATAATACAAAATCTCCATTATAATCTAGCGCATCAACCATAACAGGCATATTTTGTAAAATTGTAAATAACGCCTCTTCTTTGCGAGAAAGCAAAGACGTATTTTTACTTTGAATCGTATTTACGGATCCATCTATAATAAGATTAGAAAGCATTTCAAAGTATTTTTGACAATTGAAAATTTCACTTTTTTTAGACCACACAACAAAAGAACCTAAATGAAAATCATATAAGAAAATGGGGATTTCTATCTTTGGAAGTTTACTCTTTTTCACTTCATTCATTCCGAATGAAAAAACACATTCTTTTTCAGCATCAAGAAGTTGATGTGATATGTTAGTTAATTTATAAAATTGTTCTGCCATGGTTGCTATTGTACTCACATCAATAAGTTCCATTAGCCGAGCATTCATTCCTTTTTCACCTCAATATGTAAAATTAATACAAATTTTAAAATTCATACTTCTCCATTATACGGATAATGTCCGTACAGGTATATAGTGATAGCATAATTATTCAAATAAATTTTATTTTTCAATTAAAACAGAAAAACATTGGATGTATTAAAATACAAAGTTCATAAAATATTCACAAATATTTGAAAAAAATAAACATTTATCCCAATATATTCTATATAATAACTGTAATAAGGCTTCTATGAGACTCATAGAATACCTTACCCCTAATAAAAAGAAAAAAAGAATCTAATTTAGATTCTTTTTTTCTTTTTATTACATTACATACTTATATAAAGCATATGCAACGCCATGTTCTTCATTTGATAGCGTTTCATACTGACAAATTGCCTTTATTTCATCTACTGCATTCCCCATTGCAATTGATATATTTGCTTTTTCCATCATGGAAACATCATTTAGACCATCACCTATTGCTACAGTATTTTCAACTGGAATATTCAAGTGTTCTGCTAAAGTGTATAATCCATTTCCTTTTTGAGCGTTGTATTGGTTAATCTCTAAATTATGCCAATATGAAGATGTAATTGCTAAATCTGTATTATATAAAAACTTTTCTTTTAATTTTTTTAATTTCTCTATGTCATAAGAAAATGGTAAAAGTTTATGCACATATAAATCACTTTCTACAATCTCCTTACAACTTTCAACATGATGAAATGCTGTATGCTCAATATATAATGCGGCAATCGTTTCTAGCTCTTGTAAATCGACATCTAAATTGGATTTCTTCACATTCTCAATTTCATTAAGTACACTTTCAGTTCCGTAATGAGGTACATATACTCCTTTATCAGTATAGAGCTGATAATACATACCACTTTCTTCAAGATATTCCACAATTTCAAGTGCATGGATGTTTTGAATTGGATATCTCTTCATCATTTTCTTATCTTTATAAATAAGGGCACCATTTTCCGCAATAATTGGACACTCTAAATTAACTTCTAACAATAATCGTTCAATATCAACGATAGAACGCCCTGTACAAATAGCTACAACATGGCCTGCTTCCTGACATTTTCGAATTGCTTCTGCATTTTCTTTACTTATCATTTTATTACCGGAAAGAAGGGTTCCATCTAAGTCAATTGCTATTAATTTCATTATTTCTTCACCACTTTCTATAAATACACGAGATCTATTTAACAAAAAGGTATCGTTTTCATATTGAGCTCGTTAAGTACTTCTTATTTATAATTTATGAAAAGCGTTTCAGGTCAAGAAATAATTAAAAATAAAATCAAAAGCTTTTCTCTTTAAAGAAAAGCTTTTGATTTTAAACTATGAACTATAACTAATATATTTTGTCTCACACATATACACATTCTTTTCTTCAGTTGGGACATATACTTTAAACTTTTCTAAACGTTTTCCGTAAATATGAATCGTGACAACGCTTTCACATTCAGCTATTTTAAGAATATGACAATCAGCTGGTGGAATGACTTTATCTGTTTCTCCTTCTCCCAAATAAAGATTTCCTGTATGGGTTAAATAAACAAGTGAATTTTCAAGCTGCTTAGTTTGTATAAAGTTCTGCACCATTATCCTTCCTGAAAAAACGCCTTCTACTCCCCATGTACCATCATGATCATGTAAAGGTGTAGATTGTCCATCTTTCCATACAAGAGCTAATACTTCAAATCGCTTTAAAGGATCTTCATATAACAAGTGTCGTGCATATTGAGCCGAATTCGCCTTCTGTTTTTCTAGCGGAAGCCATGTTTTTTTTTCTAAAAGTTCTTCTAGTAATTTTTCAATCGCACAAACAATTTGATCTTCTAATAAATTACTATCAATTAAATCCGTTACAGCTTTAATAAATGTTTGAAACGTTTTACTTCCATTATACGTTAACATAAGCATCCTCCTCCACTCTTCTTTCACACACTTCCATACTAAATAGACCACTAAAAATTTACAATTGAGAAATAAAAAAACAAGGTACAGTAATTTCGTACCTTGTTGAACGTTTTACCTAGTTTTCAAAAGAATAGGTAAGTATTTTAATGTTTGTTCATTTTCTAATATACATTTTTCTAAATTGAACGATGGAGATAACTCTATTTTTTCAAAGGCATTTATAAAGGTAGTTAATGCAATCTCAGCTTCTAAACGTGCAAGTGGCGCCCCTAAGCAAAAATGAGGACCTTTACCAAAGGTTAAATGCTTTTCATTTCCTATTCTGTGTAAATTAAATTTAGAAGCTTGTAAGAACTTTTTCTCATCTAAATTTGCTGCACTAACCCACGCAACAATCATTTGATCCTTTTTCATAAAAGGTCCAAATATATTTGTGTCCGCTGTAATCCTCCTAGCTAATGTAATGGGAAAGCGATAGCGTAAAACTTCCTCAATCGCTTTTGAAATTAACGTAGGTTCTTTTCTTAACTCTTCATATATTCCAGGTGAATCTACTAAAAAGCAATAAAAGCTGTTAATAATTAAATTTGTAGTTGTTTCATTACCTGCCGCTAATAAACCTAAAGAAAAAGTAACTATTTCTTCATCGGTTAATCTTTCGCCTTCATATTCAGCTCGTATTAAATCTGAAACAATATCGTCGGTTAAATGATATCTTTTCTCTTGGACAATTGGAAGAAGGTATGTTTTAAATTCATTTAACGCAATTCCTTTTTCTACATCCAAATCGTTAAATTTTTCTTTACTATACGGCATAAATAAAATATCAGACCATTCTTTAATTTTTTTACGATCCGTTGTTGGTACTCCTAATAAATCGGATATGACGGTAACAGGTAAAGCTACAGCAAACTCTTCAACGATATTAACCTCACTATATTTTCTGATATGTTGTACAAGTTCATTTGCGATAGCCTGTATTCGAGGTTTCCATTGTTCTAAACTTCTTGGAGTAAATGCTTTAGAAACAATAGAACGTACATTGCGATGTTCTGGTGGATCAGTAGAATTTATATTTATTCTAGTTTCTAAAGGTGGGATTGCGAATTGTCTTCGTTCCCTTCTACTGGAAAATAAGCGATAATCCGATAAAACTCGATTTACATCATCGTATAAAAAAACATTCCATACATCCTGCTCCTCATCATAATGAACCGGATGGTTATCCCTCATAAATTCATACCACTCATACGGATTCCACAATTCTTCTTTTGTTTTCAGCTTTGAAATTTCATGAACTAAAATCACATTTTCAGGCGAAGCCATAGTTCTTTCCTCCCTTTTCTTTTACAATAAAAGTGATAGGTCGGTAGTTCAAAGTTGTATAATCTAACATATGTTATTTTAACATATGTTAAAAGAGATTTTTCATTGGAGAACTTGAGAAATATATAAGGGGGATTTTTATGTACGTTGACATTTTATTACTAGCAGAATTAACGACTGGACCAAAACATGGATATGAAATAAAGAAAAATGTTCAAAATCGGTTAGGTGAGAATTTCGAATTAAATCATAATACACTGTATCCCGCTCTTCGGCGCTTCGAAAATATGGGCGCTATAACGAAAAAAATACATAAACAAGTCGGAAAGCCAAACCGAAATATGTACGACATAACTGAAACAGGAGAAGAAATTTTTTCTGAAATGTTAAGAGAGTTTCCCGAAAAGATTGCGACAAATAACGCTGAGTTCCTTGTGCGTATCGCGCTATTTGAAAAACTTGATTACGAAGCTAGAAAAGAAATTTTAACAATACGCCAAGACGTACTACATAAACAACTTACTGCTATTCAATCTTTACATGTTAGCTCATCTTTTATTACAGAAGTCATTGAATTTAGTAAATCACGTATTGAACATGAATTGCTCTGGATTGCATCACTTATGAAGAAAATATGAAAAAATAAAAAGAAAAGTTAAAAACAATGAATGAAAATGAGATTTATTATCAATACTATAATTAATAAAAGGGCAACCACGATTTGGCTACCCTTCAAAAATTTATACTTCTGGATCAAAAGTTTTGCAATCTGTTTCTTCAGTTGTAGATGCATGTTTACCTTTATGACTTACTACATAAATTGCATCTGCACTACATTTATTGCCGTTAGCCCAAAATTTACAGTTGTTTACTTCACATAAAACGTCTTGTGCCATAGTATCACACCTCCTTGTTCTATTATCATTAACAAAATTCGGAGGTATGATACTATTTGTCATGCATTTTTTATTACCTTTTTAACTTTCTTAATGATTCAATATCTCCTTGTACAATAGCATCTATATTTTCGGTTATTTTTTCAATGTCAAAATGCCACCATTGAATTTGCAATAATTCTTCTATTATTGTATTTGTGAATCGTTCCTTTATTTTATTTGCAGGGTTTCCGCCAACAATTGTATATGGTACGACATCTCTAGTCACAACGGATTTAGCTGCAATGATTGCACCATCCCCTATTTTTATTCCGGGCATAATAGTTGTATCCATACCAATCCAAACGTCATTTCCTATAACTGTATCACCTTTGTAAGGTAAATCAGATAAACTAGGTGTATACTTCTCCCACCCATTTCCAAATATATTAAATGGATATGCCGAAAATCCATCCATCCGGTGATTCGCTCCGTTCATAATAAAGGTAACTCCATTTGCAATACAACAAAACTTTTCAATGGTAAGCCTATCCCCAATAAATTCATAATGATATAATACTCGATCTTCAAATGTTTCTCCATCTTTCGCATCATAATAAGAATAGTCACCAACAAATATATTAGATTTCGTTATTGTATTTTTTATAAAATGAACGTTTTGATTTCCTTCAATAGGGTATTTAACATTTGGATTAGGATTCATGTTGCACAGCACTTCCTTTACCATTCATTTCACTTTCTACTGCTATTACTGGCTTTAAATTGTATATAGGTAAAATAAACAATAATCCAATTATAAATAGTAGAGCCGTCCCCTCGTACATCGTACCTAATGAAAACATCTCCTTTAAGGAACCAGCTATACTCATCGTTACTACCATTGAACCGGTGAATAGTGGACTTAAAATGCCGTTCACGCGACCAATAAAATCGGTATCGCTATTTTGAATAATGAGCGTATTAATACCAATTTGGATACATGGAAGAGCTAAACCACTAAAAAGTTGTGCCGTAAGTGTCACCCATAAATTTGTGGAGTAGCCTATAATACCAATTCCAATTGCCTGACCGAGCATCCCTACAATTAACATCTTTTGGGGAGCAACGTTTTTCGCAAATACCATCGCTAAAGCCCCGCCAACAATCATTCCCGCACCATTTACTGTTAGTAACCATTGTAAACTCTCTTTTGATAACCCTAACTGCTCAGTCACAATAAAGATGCCTAGTGGCTGAATTAAACCTATACCTAGTCCAGCTGCCATAAAACAAAACCCTAGCAAAGTTAATGCTTTTTTCTTTTTTACATATTTAATACCATCCAGCATTTCCTGTAACAGCGTAATTTCTTTCTTCTCATTATCATTCTCAAGATCTTTCGGAAGAAATAACAACACAGCTGCTGCAAGTAAAAAAGCGATACCTGTTATGATGATTGAAATATAAATTCCAAAACTATGAAAAATAAATGTTCCAAGAATCGGTCCTAACACCATAAAAATCGCAAATATTGTTTGATATATAGACATCGCTAATTGAATTTGTTCCGTTGATAAATGCTGTTTAAACAACTTCATACCAGATGGTTGAGAAAACTGCGAAAGGATTGCAGAAATAAGCGTCACAAAAAACACGATTTTCCACGTTCCAAACATAAGAGTAATTAATACAGCGAATACGGAAATAGAACTTAACGTCTCACACCATATCATTGTCTTCTTTGGCTTCCACCTATCAGCAAAAGTTCCACCAATGAATGAGAAAATAAAAATGGGAGCAAATTCAGCAACTGAAATCATCGAAATTGCGAATGCATCTCCTTTTGTCATTTCCATAACATAAAGTAATATCGCAAAGTTACGAACCCAAATTCCAACTTGTAAAAATAATGCTGATGCTAGAATCCCTTGCACAAATCGATTTTTTAATACTTGTGATACCCCATGATTTTGTTTCGTTTCTGCAGTCGTCGACATAAAAAAGCCTCCTATTTCGTGTTCTGAACAGGAGGCAGCACAAATCATATGAAAAGACTATATATTCGCAGTGCGAAACACATCCCTTTTCTATACATGCACATACTAATCCTATTCAGAAGAATATTTCGTTTTTTAACGAAGATCTCTTACAAATAGAATTAGTCGATCATTGGGATGTTTTCACCCTTCCGTTTCGAATTTAAATAACACATACATACTCTATGTTAATCATTTGTCGTGTATGCATGTCTCAATATAACTATTCTAAAAAGACAATGGTAATTCCTCTAAAGAACGCATTAAATAATTACCTTGCCAATTAATTTTTTCACGCTCACCTTTTATTTGTAACGATGGCATCCGTTTAAACAAAGTAGTAATAGCAATCTTTGCTTCCAACCTAGCAAGTGGTGCTCCTACGCAGAAATGACTACCATGCCCAAAGGCAATGTGACGGTTATTTTCTCGTGTAATATCAAATACTTCTGGGTTTTCAAATACTGTTTCATCACGGTTTGCTGAAGCTAATGCGATAATAACCATATCTCCTTTTTGGATTGTTTGTTCGTGAATTTGAAACGGCTCAGCCGCCCATCTTGCAGTCGTCACCTCAACTGGAGAATAATAACGCAATCCTTCCTCAATAGCTGAATCAATTAATTTCGGATTATCTTTTAATAATTGTAATTGCTTCGGATTTTCAAGAAGTGCTAATACCGTATTCGTAATTAAATTCACTGTTGTCTCATGTCCTGCTACGATTAACAGCATTATCATTGAATATAGCTCTGGAGCACTAAGTTTATGCCCTTCATTTTCTGCAAGTATTAGCGCACTAACCAAATCTTCTTTTGGATTTTTTCGTTTTATATCAACTATATATTGCAGATATGTAATAAACTCAGATAGTTGTTTTTCGGTTTCTTTTATTTCTTCAGGTGTTTCTGGCGATGCAATGACAGCATGAGACCAAATTCTAAATTTCGCTTGATCCTCTTTTGGAATTCCAAGCATCTCACTTATTACAATAATCGGTAATGGGAATGAATAATCATCCACAAGATTTAATGTACCTTTTCGCTCTATCTCATTTATTAAATCATCCGCTACTCTCTGAATTCTTCCGTCTAATTGTGAAATCATCTTTGGTGTAAAAGCTTTTTGAACTAAAGATCGTAAACGACTGTGGTTAGGTGGGTCCGAGTTTAACATATGCGTTGTTAAATGATCACTATTGTCAACAGAAAGAAACATGTTCATTGTATCTTTAGAAAAAACATTATTTGGATCTTTTTTTAAGCGATTATCTTTTAAAAGTGGCAGAGCATCTTCATATCTTGTAATGAGCCATTCTGTACCAATCTCGACTTTATTAACAAATAAAATAGGTTGCACTTTTCGCGATTCTTTATAAATCTCATAAGCATCTTCTTTAAACTGAGCAGAAGCTAAATTAATGCCATCCTCTATTTTTCGGCCAACCTTATTTTTTATTGACATTACATTCCCTCACTCTCAATTATTTGTGTAAATCAACCTAACATTTGAATTATACTTCAATAAAAACTAGAAAATTGTAAATCTTTAATTAAAATCTTACTTCGTATATTGAAAAATAAAAAAGTGAGAGAGTAAAATTATTCTACTCTCTCACTTCCTATTATGCGAAGCACATAAAATTACTAATTTGTTGATATCGATAACTTACTTTACGACGACGACCACCTTGCCAAGTGTAACCTGAAACCCCGCTTCTTCTTACCTCGGTTGGAAAGAACCATAAATCTCTTCCGAAAGGACCAGGTCGATGTAAACGTAAATAGCCCCATCTTCCTAGACAGTTACACATCCAAGATTTCATATTGCCTGCTTGTGCTGGAGAAGCAAATGTGGACGGTAACGACGGAGCTTGTGACGGTGGTGGTGACGTTGGAGCATCTTCCGCATCATCTGGTCTATAGTCTTCTTGTTCAATATCTCTCACTTCATTTGTAGATTCATAACCGTAGTTTTGTGGATTATAATACATCTCTTGATCATATGGATAGTTTTGTTGGTTATACATAATAACCCATCACCTTCTTTTCATTTGTTTCTTTTAACATTCATATGTGATACGCCATTCATAGGAAGCTTATGTATAGCCTAAATTCATCTGAAAAAAGCTCGTATTTTAAAAATACGAGCTTTTTTATAAACAAAATATATTTTTTATTTTATTAACTTCACACTATAAAAACGCATTTGATCTAACGAACCTTCATATTCAAATACTTCTTGCTTAATTAATTCTTTCAAGCGATATTCCAAAAACGTATCCCCAACCAATTGATCCGCAAGTCCAAGTGCTTCACCTATTACTCTCGGAGCTTTATGAAATTCTTTATCTGCTCCTACATTTTTCGCACACTCAATAATGAATTGATCAAAATAATCTTCTTGTACAGAATGCACTTCATCGTCTTTCCAAACTCTTAAAAACTCCGTGCTTTGCGATAATCTATCCCACTCATGTGCAAACTTCATTCGCTTCTCTTCAGTTAAATACGGAAATTCCACAAAACTTTTTTGGAAAAGAGCTAAACTTTCAGGAGATAATTCTCCAGTTCCACGGATATCATAATCTTGTTTTAATATTTCTCTACTCGCTTCAGAAGTATTCATAACACGAATATTTTTCTTATCTTTTAATTGCGCAATTGCAAAACAAAGCCCTACGTGCTCATGGGCATTATCCGCCTTCCAAACGGTAATCGGTGTTTCATTCGGAATTGAATGTAGCTCTTCTAAAGTCTCCTTAAATCTTGGTAAATACTCTTCTTCAAAATAACAATCATAAGAAGTTAAGTTATTTAATAACCACTGTGCCCTTGCTAATTGACCTTCATTCGTATGTAATTGATGTATGGGACCAATTGAAAAGAATTCAGAGTATGAAACAACACTCTCCTCGTGTAATCCTTCTTGTTTCAACATATATTTTAAACATCCGGCAGTTGAATCATCAAAGGCAATATGAATGTGTGTGCTTTCTTCTAAATTCTTTTCCTGAGTTATATGACTCGTCAATTGCTTAGGGATACTCGTTAAATTTTTTATCATATCTTCGCTATAATTCCCGTCTAATACATCTAACTGTATTAGAATACTTTGAAGTAAATGTTTTGCTTCATCTTCATACATATCCTCTACAACATTTTTAATTTTATCTATCATATAAATCCCTCTATTCATTTCTAAAATAACGTAGATTATAGTGTATCATTTTAGCCCAGATGTTTAAAAGTCTTTTTAAAATCAAATCGTTTATTACACAGTTTGCTGCAGCCATCTAAGTTTTTAACAAAAGCTTTCTCTATATTCCTCTCACTCTATAGATCTATAATATTTTTTTCTTCCTCCTTATTTATCTCCCAAAATCACATTAGTTGCTAAATAAATTTTAAATACTTTGTAAATCTTTTTATTTAAATGTATAATTATATAGAAAATAAAAACTACAGGAGCAATATTAATGGAGAAAGTACTTACTAATTATAAACATTATCTAAAAAATTGGAGATTTATATTTATTTGTATATTACCTGCTGTCGCTTTATTGTATACATTCGATGTCATCTTTGAACTACTGTGTCACCAAAATTTCTATTTGTCTAATTTAATTATTGCTATCATATTAATCTTAATATTTATTAACGTTAAAGAAAACTATAATTGAAACGAAACCGTTGTGAAGCTACATTTTTCAAAAAAATTAGAGCACCCTGCTATTGGATGCCCTATGTGATTAGAGGTTTTTTCTGAGTATTTAGTAGGACACGAAGATCTTGTCCTATTACATACTATATGCTTGTACTTATTACATTGTGCACTAGAAAGCACAATGTCTAGATGCCAAATAGATACATACACATTGGAGTAACTAACACGCTAGAAAAGACCTTTCTATATCCATTCATTCTTAATAGCCTACATTATTACTAATAAAATTTTCTCATACTTTCATTGTACAATTGCTTTATTTATAAACAAAAAACATCCCCATGGATGTTTTTTATCTAATTACCTTTAAACTTCCATAAATTTAGCAGGTACACCAATTTTTTCAACTACAGAAGATATATTAGTAGGGTTAATCATTACATTTTCAATACAAACTAATTTATTTTCTAATAATCCATTCTCTGTAGTAATAAACTCTTCAAATCGTTCTAAAGTCATTGAGAATTTGTGCTCACTTCCACCATTCATACTGACTTTTACATACTTCATAGTGTCACCGCCTCTCTTAATTATCTATAATTCGCTAAAAATACGCTTACATCCTTTTATTAAAACGTGGATTTATCCCTTTTATCACTTCCCACTACACGTTTGAAATAATTTTGAGAAAAAAGCTACTAAACACCACCTTTTCTTTTCATTAAAATTTCAATAGAATGTTTCTAGAATTATATATCTTTGGAAAAGATTATATAATAGTACTGATTAAATATTAGGAGTGTTATTAATGGTTGATATAATCCGACTCTTAATCATCATACTTATCGCAATTTTTTTATTCTCATCAATTATTATGGAGTTAAAAAAACCTCACAAAAGTATGTTTTGGTTCTCAATTGAGTCTTGTTTCTGCTAGGAATCGTACTTTTAATGAAAGAATTTTTCATCAAACTTTCCGCATAAGCCCTTAAGTAAAACATAATATCCCATCAATAACGCAGGATAAATTATGATTGTTATTTTTTTCACTGAAGTTAATAATTTAACTTCCGATAGTTATCTTTTATTTATAACTACTTTATAAGCTTCTGTTAATTACTCTTTTTCGTATATTATCATGAAGACTAGAGCAAGCATGCCTTGTCATATATTAGATAAGGGATGTGATAACATTGGGTAACGATAACAATCAATTTATTTTTCATGTAGTACAAAGTTCGGCAATTAAAAGATTTATAATTATCGATATAATTGCTGGAACAGGAATTTATTGGACCGTAAATTTCATTTCTTCAAATGCATTACTCGCAATTATTAGTTGTTTTTTGGGGACAAAAAAAATGAAAAAAATGCATCATTCATAGAAGCAATAACTAAATCCCAATTCATTTCTTTCAAATTTGTTGCCTTTACTCTTCTTGAAGTGGGAAAGCAATTTTTCACAGTTGGCTAATTCATCCGACTTTCTGGCAGACAATACTTTTGATTGTCTGCTTTTTGTATGAGATTTTTCGTTTGACATATACTACTTTTGAACCTGTATACCAATACAAGCCATTTTGGTGTTTGGGATTTCCCTTCCTGGGATAAGTATTTTTGAACTTATCCCTTTTTTGTATAGGCATGTATATTTGGGATAAAACTAATTACAAGCAGATTTTCTGTTTATTCGTAGTTCTTAACCAAAAGACTTTTCTCCTTTAAAGGACAGTAGGTACGACTGCTTGTCCTTTTTTATTAATATTTCACACACCATTTTTTGCCCCCTTCTAAGCATTCTATTACAGCTCCCAAATAGCCAATGTTTATAGTCATACAAAATAAGCAGTTGCTGATACTTTCCTTTTTGAGTTACACAACACAATAAAAATGTGTAACTATAGATTTGAATCCATGTCCCTCCTATCTCAAAAGCTCTCCTAAGTAACTAAAAAAAACACCTTAAGTGGGTGTCCTTTTTTCTTTATGTAAGAGAACATACAGATAACATTAATTCTCCAAATGTCACTGTTCCTAGTAACCCTAATACAACTCCTATTAAACAAACACAATCAGCAAGACAAATTGAAGATTGCGATAATGGAACAAATGACCTACTTGTGCTCGATCCATAATGTTTTATTTTCTCATAATTTATATCTAACATAAAATGTAGACATGATATACAACCATCAATAGTTTGAAGAGATTCATTTTCTAACCGCACCAATAACTTGTTATTTAAAGCAAATAGAAGAGGGTACTGCTTATCTAATTTCATATTTTGATAAATTAATTGTAAACGAGATAGCATATTATTTTTCTTTTTTTTCAGATGCAGCCGTACATTTTATATTATTAAATTCATTTAATAACAGCGTCAATTCATCTCTGTTGCCGTATAAATCCCTAGCTATTCTTCTCTTTAGTTTGTAATAAAGTATTAAAATAATGCTGGGTATATGTTCACGTTATTATTGCTAATAAGAAGGATAAAGATAAAAATGTACAAAGTGGTACATATAAAACAGTATCCATTCTAGCAAACTGCGTATCTTTTTTTCGTTTAAAGATACCAAAATAATGAAACTCACCAATTACTCTTATGAAAAAAACAACAATACAAACCTAGGATCCCATTTGAACAAAAATATTGGGAGCTGCGAAATGAACGATATTTGCATGTTGTAATAAAATCATTGCTGCCATACTTAATAATAACGCAATGAACAATGTCATTCCTGTACCTGGTGTAAACGCCTTTTCTTTAGCTTGAGTTGGAATGACACTATTTGTCGCCCACTTACCTCCGAAAGCCCAATAAACATGTAAAAAACTAACTAAGAATAATATGCAAACAGAAATATATGTAATAATAAGCATTTTGTCCTCCCATTATTTTATTTAAATCCTTACCTTTAAAATATGCTATGAATCCTTCATACGCAACCTATATTTAATTACATAAAAAACCCCTTAATGATTTATCAATTTTACGATAAATCATTAAGAGGTTAGTGAAATTTATTATGCATTATACCTATTTTTCCGACGTTCCATCCTAGTTTGTCCTTGAACAGTACTTTCTTTATATTGATCTATTTGCTCTGCCATTTCATATGTTACAACTGGTTCTTCGTTATTACGCTCATGCATTATTTCTGGCGTTTTACGTTTAGAACCTTTTCCACCAAACTTAAATAATTTCATCTTAAATTTCGGTAATCTTGGAAAGCGGATCTTAAATGATAGCCTTTTACGTTTCTTTTTTTGTTTAAATAGATTGGTATTTTCTTTATTAGTGTCTTTCTCTTTACGGTGTAATAACATCGCAAGTAATCCACCTAATATAAGTCCTCCAACTAAAAGGAGAATATATAAGTAATGGCTTGTCATTAAATTCATCATACGCTCAAGTATGACTAACGACTGCACTTCTTTTATATCCCATAGTAACGCGGCCCATAATGAGAATAAGCCCAAAGTAAGCCCGTATGTACGAAACCGGAATAAACACGGAATTAACGCAATGCAAGCGGCGATTTTCGCGTTCGCTATTATTGAACTTATTGAAATATCCTGATTCCAAATAACTAACAGTAATGTTATAAATGGTGCATACGCTATCCAGCTACATATACGTGAATATATCTTTTTCGCAAAGTAACTACCGAAACTAGTAAAAAATAAAAGTCCTCCAATATATAAAGATTGTTCAAGAGGGATTTGCTTTAACATTCCTGCAATTGGAAAGAGGCCGCTCAGTAGCATTAATAATACATCTAATTTCTTCACAATTCCCCATTCCTTTCAAATTTTCTTTTCAATTAATAAAAATCGCTTTTCCATATGATGTAGTTTTTGTATTTCTAAAAAACATCTTAATCCTGTATGTAAATAAAGTAAATACGTAAAAGAAAAGATACATGACAAAGGATAGCCTTATTTACATGAAAAAATGACAAATCCTGCTCATTATTACTAGCAGGATTTGTACACTATTATTTATATTAATATCAATGTATCTTCTTTTTCTAAAATTATTACATCTTCATCTAATTCGTCATTGAATTCTTTAAACTCCCTTGAATCAATATCGGTAGTATAATTTTTAATTAATTTAGCCATATGCATTACATACGTATTATGAATATTTTGTTCTGAGAGCAAGGTTGATTTACAGCACATGTAATGTATCATTTTGGCGATTTCTTCTCTCTCTTCAGATTTTACACCAAGCGGGATAACTTCGAGTATGTACTGCTGTACTATCTCATTACAATCTAATTCGTATGCAGCCGTGCTATAGTAAATTCCCATTTGATCTACAAATAATCTCGTTTCATTCATAACATGTTCTTGGTCTCTAACAATATAGTTCGGTACATCTGAGTTAGTATTAATTCTAATTATGTTTATATCCTCTTTGAAATTTGAGATTATTTCAGGTGAAACCCCAATATTAACGCTTTTATTTTGCAATTCCTCTATCCAATATTTCCTCATATTGGCATCTACAATAAAATAAACTTCTTTATTTTGTTTATGTGCATCTTGTGAAATTTCAACTAATGTTTCTGACATAAATTGTTTAAAACTGACTCCTATATCATTCCTTTTTGATGGTTGTGGTAAAAACACTTTATTATTACCTATATTCAATAAAGTATGATCAATTGTGCCCCATTCTTCTTGACCATATAATTTATATAATATTTCTCTCCCATTTATTTTTGAAAAAATAGGTAAGAAATCATATTTAGACATTTTCTCAATTGATAAATTTACAATTATCCCCGGTAATTTTATCTTATTCCAACTACACTTTAAGAACCCCTTTTGTTCTAACAAACTAAGAATGGCATTAATAATTTCTTTTTTAGATACACTTTGTCCGATAAATAAATTAATAAATGCTGAAATACGTTCCGTTTGAGCGAATCCTTCCCGAATAATTTGCTTTGGACTAATTTTTTCGCGACCATCACAATTTTTTATTGCAATTAATGCTAATTTCATTTCATTTTGCTCACCTGCCGTAGCATGTACAGCTTTTACGACATCGTCTACTAGTTTCTTTTTGTTTTTATGGCTATATTGCATTCTATATGGATTTTGTAACAATTTCCTAATGTTATATCTTACTATTTTTAACAACACCGGATTGTCTGCATTTAATACATAGGAGGAATCTCCGTTTTGAGCTAAAACTATTTTGCTATCTAATAACGCTTGTTCTATCTCTATTACTATATCATCTGACCATACTTCTAACGTAATTGAGTCTAATCCCTTTGGGGCAAATAAAGGTAATAACTCATTCTCATTATTAGTTAATATATTTTCACATTCTGGAAGTAATGTGAAATATGGGCATATTCGTTGGAATTCATTAAAAAGTTCCTCTTTTTCTCTTACTTTTATACCAAATTTTATTTTTGTTCCTTGAACTTTATATATATTTTCGTTATATGGAAGAAGCACTCTTACCTTTGTTCCTCTAATATACTCTTTCGGACATTGGAGAATGTTCTCTAATTTAACTTCTCCCCCTATCCTATAATCATCTTTTAAATTTCTAAAACGTTTAATCCACTTTATTCCTTTTACAGCTTGTTGTACTTTTAACTTTACAAATCTTTGCTTTTTATTATTTGATTCAAATTCAGGAGTTGAAATCAGTATTTGGCTCCGCTTTCGCCCTAAAAGTATAGGGATATCTTTATGATTATATTGTTGATAAAACCTCCTAATCCCTACAGATACTTTTAATAGCGGAATATTCTCACCTCCACGAGTTACGTATTCAAACCGATATACATAAGAGAAATAATCATGTGTTTCTTCATCTTTAATTGGCTCAGACATCGCTTCAGAAACATGTTGTGATCGCAGTGGTGAAAAATATATTTCTTCCTCATTTTTATTTTCCATACGTAAAGGCTGTTCGCAAAAAATATGAGTAATTAGAGCTGGTACCCATTTAGAAAAGGTTTTTTTATCATGTAATGCTGGTAAATTACTAATTAAATCATACTGCCATTCTAAATGTGGTGGATCTATTAATTTATTAGGTTTCCAATCATGAATAACCTCATACCAGCTTTGGAAAATATAGTCTAACTGTTCTTGTTTCATTGGTTCTTTTGCTACAATCCAGGGCGTATCTTCCTTTAATATATATGGATTATGCTGAATGAATAATATATCAGAAAACATTTCATACAATCTTTCATTTACAAGTTTTAATTTGCTCGTTAATAAAAATGTTCTATAATGTATCTCTACAATCTCAAGCCATTCAATAGGAAAATAAATATACGATACTTTCTCATTATAGAGGGGTTCTACTATATTTTTAAATGCTAATAACTGTAATTTTTCCATATTATTAATACTTCCTCTCTTAATTTATATTGATCATGAGTAATACTAGAAAAGATACCAATTTTTTAAGCATTAACGAATCAAATTTTAACCAAGCACATTAAAGGAAATAAATAAATTACATTTGGTTATTTAAATAAAACATTATTAAAATCAAATTAATATAAAGTAACTATTAACATATAACTACCTCCTTATGGGACTTTATATTATAAAATCATTATAATGAATTATTATATTTTTTATCTATGATTTACAAAAAAATTACAGAAACTAAATATAATAAAAGGTATCGCCTCTTTATATAGCGATACCTTTTATATACTCTTAATTAAATAACACCTTTAACTTCTTCATTCACCGGCCATTTTTCTAATGTATATGCCATTTCCCAAAATGAATATTCATATTGACTACTAAAAATAAAATGTTGTCTCATACGATTACGGTCTGCCTCTGTTACTTTTTCAGCGATCGTATCTAATCGTGTGATTTGCTCTTCTACTAGAGTACGGAACCAATCAGATCCATATGCAGAAATCCATTCTTGATAAATTGGCTCTTCTGGTTGACATTCTTTTAATCGTTCACCGATTTCATAATATAACCAATAACAAGGTAAAATAGCCGCAATAATATCTCCTAAATGCCCTTCATAAGCTGCGCGATACATATGAGATGTATAAGCGTATGCAGTTGGCGCAGGAATAAAATTATCTTTTTCTTCTTTTGTAATCCCTAATTTCTTTGCGAAATTCTCATGTAATGATAACTCAGCTTCATACGTATTTTGTGCATGGTGTGCCATACGAGCTGTCGTTTCTAATTCAAGAGCCTTTGCAGCACCTAACGTTTGTACTCTAGAAAAATGACTCAAATAATAAGAATCTTGAAGCACATAATATCGAAAACTAGCTAAATCTAATGTTCCTTCGCCTAGTTTTTTTACAAAAGGATGGTTAAAACTTGCTTCCCAAATTGAATCTACTTCTTTACGTAATGATTGTGAAAAAGTCATTTAAACCCCTCCAAATAATGTAAAAAATATACGTATTTATCCACAATTATTAAAGCTGTAAAATAAAAAAACTTTCTTTACAGGCGTAAAGAAAGTGAAATTGACAGTATTTATTCGTTAAATAGCAACGTCTTTCCCACTTCCCTACGCTGGCATTAACCAGATCAGGTACTAAGAGTCTCAAAATTTCATCTGATCTCAGCCTATAAAAGGCCCCCCTAGTGGATAAATATTTAGTTGTCGTATTGTAATTATCATAGCATAATTCGTGGAACTGTCAAAAGAATTAATTATATAACTACCTTAAAAACCTTCTTCTTTCCTTACTTTTAATGAAGTTTCAATTATCATATCTAATAGTTTGCTATAATTAATTCCCGCTGCTTCCGCACTTTTTGGCAGTAAACTTGATTGTGTCATCCCTGGTAATGTATTAACTTCCATTACATATGGAATTCCTTCCTTCACCATCATATCAACCCTTGCATAAACACTACATTTTAATGCTTTATAACAAGCCAGTGACGCTTTATTTACACGTTCCTTTATTTCAGCTGGAAGTTCGATAACTTCTTCAACTGTACTAGTATCATCATATTTTGCATTGTAGTCAAAGAACACAGCAGCATGTCGAATCGAAATGATAGGTAACTGTTGCCCATCAAAAATTGAACATGTAATCTCGTCACCTTTTATATACTTCTCAATTACTACTTCAGAATCCCATTCGAATACAGTTTCTAGCATAGAGATTAATTCATTTTTATCATAGACAATCTTAACTCCAACACTTGAGCCGCCAGAGTTTGGTTTTACCACTAACGGAAATCCTAATTTATCTAACTCCTCAAGCTTTAGATTCTCCATTTTTGTAAGTTCAATCCAATCTGGTGTCTCTACTCCTTCATAACGCAAAATCTTTTTCGAAATATTTTTGTCCATACATATACCGCTAGATAACATATTGCTGCCGCTATATGGAATACCTAAACTCTCAAGCGTCCCTTGAACCGTACCATCTTCTCCGTATTTTCCGTGTAATGCTAGCAATGCAAAATCAATGTCTTTCGCTTTTTCAATTAAATCCATTTTTTCATTTAACGTAATTGGAACGATTTCATATTTACTCTTATCTAAATGTGCAATCATTTCATTCCCAGTCATAATTGATACTTGTTTTTCAGAGGATACTCCTCCCATAATAACGCCAATTCTCATTTTCTCAACTCCAAGTTTCATTTTTTAAAGTTTCACCAATTATTTGAATCCCGCTAACAATTTCCTGTTCTTTCAAACGTGAAAAGCCTAATCGGAATGTGTTCGCTCCTCCTCCATCAGAGTAAAAAACATCTCCAGGAGAAAACGTAACTCCTTTTTCATAACACTTTTGTAAAAGTGTGCGGGCTTGAATTTTTTCTTCCAACTCTATAAACAAATGAAGTCCACCGTCTCCAGTCATTCTTTTAAACGGAATGTACTGATTACACGCCCCAACAGCTAACTCATATTTTTTCTTATAAACAGATCTTGCTTTTTTTAAATATTTTTCAAAATATCCTTCATGTAAATATTGAAACAGAACAGCTTGATCTAACGTAGATGTGTGAATGGTTCTGGCTCTTTTAACACTTTCTAAATAATGTATCAGTTCTTTATCTGCAATGATCCAACCTACACGTAAACCAGGGAAAAGTACTTTTGAAAAGCTACTAATATAAATCACATTATTACCAGCCCCTGCAAAAGTTAATAATGGCGATAAATGTGAACCCGAATAACGTAATTCTTCATTAAACCCATCCTCTATAATAGGGATCTTGTATTTTGAAAATAACCTCATCAATTCCGTTCTTTTCTCCGAACTCGTAACAATACCAGTTGGATTATGATAAGAAGGGATTAAATACGCGAAATCAAAATCCTTTTCACGCAAACTTTTTTCTACTTCATTCGTATCAATACCATCATCATTCATATTAATTCCATGAACTTCAAGTCCATGTAAACGAAAAAGCTTCAATGCAGCATGGTGAGTTGGGTTCTCACAAATAACACGCCCTGATTTCTTCGATAAAGAAGATAACACAATATCTAATCCTTCTGTAAATCCATTTGTAATTAGAATATCTTTGTTCGAAATATCTACACCTTTCATTTCCATGTAATGAAGTAAATAATTCATTAACGGTCTATAACCTTTTGCATATCCGTAGTTCAATACGATATCCCCTTCAATGGACATACGAGTAAGAAAAGCTCTTTTGAAATTTTCAACATCAAATAGCTTTTCGTCCGGGGCTATACTATTAAAAACAATCATTCCTTTTTCCCAGCGAACTCCATGCTTCATTAAGTCTAATTCATCCGCTAATGTGGTAACTGTATTAAGTTTATTTTTCCAATCTATTTCAACAGACGAGGTGTTACTTATATCCACCTTCGCAACGAAATTTCCTTTTCCTTTAACTGCATAAATGAGTCCTTCTTGTTCTAAATCCGCATATGCAGAGAGTACTGTATTTCTGCTCACTGATAATAATTCACTTAGTTCCCTTGTTGATGGGATTTTTTGGTCCCCCAACAAATGCCCTTTCATAATCATCTTTTTTAAATAATCCTTTAATTGAATATAAACGGGACGATCTTTTACAACTTTAAAATCTTTAAACAATTTCTTACCCCCTGCAATTATTTTCGCATATTTATTTCATTCTCAAAAGGTCCACTACATATGTATTTTTTATTAATAGCGGTACGGTTATAAAGCCTATAAATCATTTCGATATAAATTGATTACATCTTTTAAAGCAGCAGCTGCAGCTCCGCGTGGATTAGAAGCTCCACCAATTGTAGTGACTTGTCCCATTGTATCTGTAAAGAACGTAATTCCTTTTTCCGTGCCATTTATATTTGCTAACGGATGTTCTTTCTCTAAATTACAAGGTTGTACACTAAGGTTTACTTTTCCATTATCATCTTTATATGCTGATGCAATTAATTTAATTGATTTATTTTGTTCCTTTGCATTTTGAATTTGTTGCGTTGTAACGTGCTCTATTCCGTTTATTTTTATATCTTTGAGTGAATAATTGTTTCCCATTAAACTATTCGTCAAAAGTAATAATTTACAAGCGCTATCCATCCCGCTTATATCTAATAACGGGTTAGTCTCCGCAATTCCTTTATTTTGTGCTTCTTGCAATGCTTCTTCAAACGTCTTATATTCTTCATGCATCTTTGTAAGAATATAATTTGTTGTCCCGTTCAATATTCCTTCTATTTTTTCAATATGACAACCTGCTAAACTTAGTTGTCCAATGTCTAATGTCGGTAACGCAGCGGCAGTTGCACCGCTATATCGAATGCGTGAGCCTGAAATACGTGCTGCTGTATTCAGTTCACTCCAAGCTGTAACAAGTGCACCTTTTGAAATAGCTACTATATCCATTTGATTTTCAATAGCTTGTTTCATATACTGTTTCCCTGGATTTCCATTTTTAAGATTTGTAGCAGTTGATTCAACCAATACAGTACCATTTATATTAATCGTTCCGCGTTCCTCTGGATAATGTTCGATATATTTTTCAATTGCAGCAGAACCATCACCATACGTCAATAAATCATTAATCTGCAAACCTTTCCCGTTATGTATTGCAATATTTCTTCCTATCACTCCACTAACAACTAACTCAATTCCATATGTTTCATTTGTATATAAATATTTTTCGTTTAATAATTTAATAAATTCTTTACCAACTGTCCCATACCCTGATAATACCACTTGAATTTTCATAATATCCCCCCATATTTTTCTACCAAATCCCTCTTTCAATATAATATAAAGCGCCCTCGAATTCCATCGAGAGCGCTTTATTATTATCTATTTCGGTAACCGTGATAATTTTTCTGCAATTGTTCTATAAAACTCTTGAATATTAGAAAAACCTAACGTGTCTGAAACGCTTAATCCTACCATATCAAGATGGTCCCAATTTGCTTTCGTTTCGATATGATTCCATTTTCCAACCTGTAAAGACTCATTATCATTTGCAGCAATATTAGATGAAGGTGCAATCATAGAATTTGTATTTACTACACCGTCATTTTGCCACCAAGAAGTATCTATTAATGTTCGATTCTCTTCATATCTTGCATAGGAACCTAAGAAAAATGCATTACCCATTAACACTTTATTCATCGTTATATGAGGTAAATGTAAGCCTGTTATTGGTGCTGCTTGCGATGCATGTCCACTATAGGATAAATAATATACATCCGATTGCGTCTTTACCCAATTATTTAACTCTTTTGCACCATCAGTACTTAAATCCCATTGACTTATATCTTTTGTATTTTTCCAAATTGAACTATTTAGAATACGATCACTATATTGGAAAAAAGACTCTCCGGCATTCTTTTTTATACCCCATTGTTCCAATTTAAAATCATATAATGATAAATTATTGTTTCCTCCTAAACTTGCAGCTGTAATGAGTAAATCTTTAACAAACGGCAACAGAAGACTTCCGTCCGCAAGTGTTGTACCATTGTGAGGAGTTGCTAATGTTGTAACACTATGAACATACGATTTACCACCTTCAAATAGTGGTGATATCTTTGTGTTCGGATGATTTTTCACATGATTTTTTTCTTCATAACTTCCTTCTTTTAATAGCTGTACTAATGTTCTCGTCGTTTGTCCTCCCATACTATGCCCAACTAAATGAACTTTATTTGTTTCACTCCAATTCGGTGCAAAACCACTATATGTTCTACCAAAACGATTATGTCCATGTTTCTCAGCATGTGCCGCACCATAATCTACTGTTCCACCGTTAATTTGCGCGTATAATTCACATGCACGGTCCCAATTACTAGAAACAGGGCCAACAGCAGCAGTATGTACTGTATAACCATTTCTTTTTAAATCTTCCTGTATATCATGAACACCACCCCAATATTTTACCCCTAACATTTCTTCCCTACCCCATCCAGCAAATCCATTCACTAATATGATAGGATAATTATTTTGTTGTCTCTCTTCAGCGTAAGTTGTTTTCGCTGCGAATGAACAAACAGTCACTAATGTAAAAAAACATACTTTTAAAAATAACTTCCCCATACTTTCTCCCCCTAATTAAACGCTTTCATTTTTCCGTGAAAAAGATTGACACAATCAGTTTTTAACTTAAACATAATGTAAAGTATTTTATATACGTTGTATATATAGACAACATACACAAATGTTGATAAATATTAATTCAAGTAAACATTTACTTTTTACAATACAACTTGTAAATCTGATTATTCGAATTTATAATTAAATATAGTTTCCTCATGTTAAATGGCTTTAATAATCATAAGAAAACTTATTTCATTACTTGAAAAGGAGGAAAAAGCATGCAAATCGGATCAAACATTCATACATTATCTCAACCTCCTAAAATAACTCCATCTAATCTTGAGCATAATACTATCTCTTCTACTAGACTTGAAGGTAAGAAAGCGAATGATCCTATCAAGTTCGATATTCGTTTATCTGAAAAAGAAATGAAACAGCCTGAGCATAAATTTAACGAATTAGATTTATGGAAGATGTTAAAGGATAAAGGTGTTCCTTTATGGATCATCCTTGAAATGCTACAAAAGTCTCGTAAAGAAAAAGAAGCTCAAAATTCAAATGCGATTGAAGAAACGAGTGAGACTCGATTAGATGAAGTAATGTAAAGCATAATATTTGATTGGTCTATAAACTAAAAAGAGTTCGAAGTTGATAAAATTTTCATCAGCCTCGAACTCTTTTTTAAGGTTTTTCTCCAATCGTTACAAACTGAAAAGATACTTCTCCTTCCAAACCTTTAATTAGCTTTTTTACTTTGACATTTTCATTAACCAATGTATTATCTGTCGACATCTTAGGCTTTTCGTCCCCTAGAGATTTTTTCAAATGAAGAAGGTGCATTTTCGTTTCATTTGCCTTTATTTCTTTATACATACTATTTTTTGATACAATCACATACCATTGCGTTGGATATTTACGAGTGTTACCTATCCAAGCGTCACTATCGTATGAAACAGGAATTTCTTTTCCTTCTAATTCAATACTTTTCATATTCTTTTCGTCTTCATGTGTAAACAACAGCGAGCCTTCTTTAGGGAATTTCGGTAACGTATCTATTAGTTTTATATTGGATCCATTATCTCGTTTACGAAAAATATTTGCTTTAATCATCGCTTGTGCTGTAGATTCATTTAAAATTAACACCTGTCCTTTTCCATATTTACCTGTTTTCACAGAAAACACTTCATTTTCTTTCGTAATTTCCTGATAACGATTAATAATAGGTGAAGTTTTATTTTCATCTCCAATGATTAATACACCGGTTGCAGGAAATGGGTTGTCCTTTTTAGAGCATGCACTAAAGCTTATTAAAAGTATTATCGTTAACATACAAATAGTTAAAGTTCTTTTCATCACGGTTCCTTTCATAATTCAATTTATTTTTCATATGCTTTTCTGTAATCTTTTTAGGTAAAATAATTTTATTGCCCCATAGTCTTATAAAGCTTTTGTATGTAACGCCAACGAGTAATAAAGAAGTATAGAACTTGTATACATACAAATGAAATTAAAATAATGATAGAGCTATTTATTATAGAAAAATCAACTAATTGTTGTAATGCCATATAAGCGACTACAGTATGAATCACTGCAACGACAATCGGTAAGAAGAACATTAATACTAACTGTCTCGTTACAACCTTTTTTAGCTCTCGTTTACTTAATCCCATTTTTGAAATCAGTTTATATTGCTGTTGATCGCGATCCAAATCTGTATATAATCGGAAATAAATAAAAATAGCGGCGAATGTAAAGAATACGATTCCGACTAAAACACTTGCCATAAGTAATAGTCCATTCGTTTGCTTTGCACTTAACAAATCTATAGTTAAAGCTCGAAATTCAAAATTACCTACTCTAGTATCTTTCTCAAATGTACTAATTAATTCGTTTGAAATTCTCTTCGTTTTTATCCAATCATCTACAACAAATCCGTAAGTACGATATGGAATGTCATTATTAACTAGATTACTAGTAAGAGGTATTCCATCATATACATGATCTTGAACAGCGATATAAATAGTTCTAGAATCATGTGGTAAAACTAAATTTTCTACAGCTTTTTTCACATGAAATGTCTTTGTCCAGTCACCTTGAATGACTTCTATATTCTTTTTATAGTCGCCATTTTTAAATTCTTGTTTTTGTGATACGACTCCAGGAATTAATAAAATTTCATCTTCTTTTTCAATCGTTTCTTGTTGATACCCGAGTGCTTTAGCAAGATCGTTATATTCACTTAACTTCATTACATTTACGTTATTTTCTGTGTATATAAATGAAGATGAAGCCACTCGATACGGAATATTAGCATCAGAAAGGTGTTTTTTTATAATAGAAAGATTTTCATTTAATACTTTATCGTTTTCAAAACTTCCATACAAAAATGTATAGGGATTTGTCATCCTTACCAAATCCCTATTTCCAAGAGCAGCTGTCGTACCAATCGCTGTAAATGCAACCGCTGAAACAATAGATACTATAAAAAACATCGTTGCATTATCTTTCATACGGTAAATTAATTCAGAAAATGTTAATATATTTGTTCTCTTTAAAAAGAAAGATTCTCTCCTTTTAGCAAGGTGCAATATGTAAACGCTACACTGTGTATATAAAAAGTACGTTCCTATAATTACTAGGAGCACACCTATCCCAAGCGTAATAAAACTGGTACTTGGTATGAAGCGAAATACTAAAAAATATCCATACCCTATACTAATTAAAGAAAGTAGCGATAATAAAACTGAAGATTTCGGTTCAGGTTTTGGCTTTTCCTCTGCTCGAATAAGTTCCACAAGTTCCGTTACTTTTATCATTTTAAATGTAAATAGTGAAACAATTAAAAACAAGAAAAAAAATGTGATAACTGTTAATAATACAGCCCGCACTGGTATATAAAAAGGTAAACCATTATTAATCATTAATACACTAGCGCTTATCAATAAGACTAGTTTAGAAAATATGAGTCCTATGAAAATCCCTATACAAATTGACCCAAGTCCAATCAACATATTTTCAATTAACAATAACTTCTTAAGCTGTCTCATTGACATACCTTGCATCATTAAAATGCCAAATTCTTTCTTACGCGTTTTTAAAAATGAACTAACTGAATATAGAATGAAGAAAAATGAAAATACAAAAATCAAGCCTTGCGAAACTGAAAATCCCAATGTACCAAATGCACTTATTGTTGTACTCGTCGATTTTAATTCCCCTTGTAAATCAGGATGAAATAATAACAGGGCATACGTAAAGAAAATCATAATAGAAAATGCACAACTTAAAAAATGGGCAGCGTATGTACGCTTATTACGAAAAATATTATTAAATGCGAACTGACGAAAAGTCATGCCTTTTCCCTCCTAACAAAGAAAGGACATCCATAATCTTTTGATAAAAGGCTTGCCTGCTTTCACCACAATAAATTTCGTTATATAGTTGACCATCTTTAATAAATATAACTCTGCTGCAAAAACTCGCTGCATACGGATCATGTGTAACTAACATCATCGTTGCTTTTTCTTCTTTATTAAGAGTATCTAGCATCTCCATTACATCATTTGAAGATTTAGAGTCTAAATTCCCTGTTGGTTCATCTGCAAGTAATAATTGCGGCTTATGAACGATAGCACGAGCGATTGCTGTTCTTTGAGCCTGACCCCCTGATATTTCAAATGTTCTTTTACTCAATATATCTGCAATATTTAATTTCTCTGCAATTTCTTCCACTCGTTTGTTCATTTCTTGTACAGATACACCATCTAATGTCATCGGCAATACAATGTTTTCTTTCACTGTAAGTGTGCTAAGTAAATTAAATGATTGAAAAACAAATCCTAATTGTTTCCTACGAAATAAAGCTAAACTGTCTGATGATAACTGGAAAGGATTTGTACCATTTATTAATATTTCTCCCGATGAAGGAGAATCGATAGTAGATACCATATTTAATAATGTTGTTTTCCCACTACCTGATGGTCCCATAATTCCTACAAATTCACCTTCTTGAATTGATAAATCAATATCTACCAATGCTTTAAAAGGTATTTTCCCTTTATATACTTTACTAATACTTTTTGCATGTAAAATTTCCATTTATATTCTCCCTTCATTTCCACTGCTCACTATAAAGTGTAAATGAATTGTCTTATAGCACATATTGATTCATCTTTCATTTATCTTACACGCCTGTAAGATTTCTAAAAAAACTGATAACAAACCTGTTTTCAAACTATAATTAACGATTATTCATCTTATATTATCTATATAGTAGTATAAAATACAATACTACTTATTTCTGGTTGCCAGGACACCTTGTAAGCCTATTAAATATATAAATAAAAGTGGGTTTAAGAAACGATTATCATCATTAAAAGTTGCTGTATTCCTTGTATTCTTTATTAGCAACATAAAATATATTATAAAGAATAACTATAGAACTTCAAAACGATGAATAATAACTTATAATTCATAAGTATAATCCAAAAGTAAATAGTACATAAAAAAGCTCAGAGTTTTAACTCTAAGCTTTTTTAAAATCATTTCATTCCATTATAACTCCTTTTAAAGAGCAATATTTTTTATCCACTCTGATTTGCTCAATAAATAATGATTATATAGTTGGTTTTCTATCGTCTGTTGGCTCAAATAAGTAAATCCACATTTTTCAATAACTTTATTTGATGGTACGTTGTTAATTAAAGCAATTGCGTTGAGGACATCTACATTTGTATTTTTAAACAAATAATCAATTAACCCTTTAGTCGCTTTCGTAGCGTAACCATTGCTTTGATACTCGCTTGAAATAGCATACATTATTTCTCTATTTGGTGAAGGGAGTTCTTCTTTAATGCTTGTGCAGCACCATCCAATAAATTCATTTGTATCTTTATTAAATATTCCTAGCTTTAATATATGACCATCTATGTTAGACGTTTTTGTCACTGCATCAAGAAATGCTTTGTTTGCTGGTATTTCATCATTAATAACCCAGTCAATCCTTTGTTCTTTCGTTGATTTCCAGTCTGGTAAAAACTGTTCTATTTCCGGTTGATTCGATATTTTATAAATACTCTCCGCATCTTTGATAGTAAACTCTTGCAAGTATATATCTCCACAGTCTATTCTAAATAAATTAGTCGAACTCTCTTCTCCCATGTTAATCCCCCTTAATTATATTAAAGCGCCTTAATCTGCTTCGTAAGTTCTATAAATCGTTCATCAAGTTCTTTATATTCTTTATCGTTAGAAGTTAAGAAACTTAATTTACCTAATACTTCTTGTCGCTCTGTTTCTAACGTTAAACGTAGCTCTTCAATATCATCTCTTGTTTTAATAGGTTCCTCTAGCTGCTTTTGTATCGTATTATTTGAAAACACGAGTTTCGTGTTAGTTGTTTTCTCTAGAAAATATCGATCGTGAGAAACTATAACGAGTGTTCCATTATACTCAGCTAATGTATTTTCAAGCTGTTCACGTGAAGGGAGGTCAAGGTGATTCGTCGGTTCATCTAAAATAAGTACATCTTTTTCATCTAAAATATAAGCCATTAACTTGCATTTTACTCGTTCCCCCATACTCATATGCTCAATCGGCTCTTTCCATTGAGAAGCTTGGAATCCTAAATGTTTCATTAAATTTTGGACTTTTCCTCTTTCTTCAAATGTCTCTTTAAAAAATAAATCTTCTGGTGTTTTATCCAGTGGTAAATCAAATACTTCTTGTGTTAAATAACCGATGTTTGCAGATGGTGAAATCCATACTTCTCCTTGTACAGTTTCCGTTCCCATAATCATCTTCAGTAATGTTGTTTTCCCGCTACCGTTTGGTCCAACAATCGCAACCTTCTCACCGTGCTGGATTGTAAAATTAACGTTTTCAAATAATGTCTTTCCATGAAAGTCTTTTTTTAATTTCTTTACTTCTAAAAAGCGTTTTCCTACTTTTTTATTCGCTTGAATAGAGAACTCCACTGAATACTCTTCTTTCACACGTTCTACTTTCGTTTTCTCCAGCTCTTTTTCGAGACGCTTTCGTTTTGACTTCACTTGCGCATCCATTCGCTTCGCTTTTACACGATAAAACTCTTTAACTCCTTCTTGTTTTGTAGACTGTGCGTGTGCCTTTTGTGACCATGAACTTAATTCTTTTATATGTGTTTCTACTTGTTCTATCTTTTTTTGTTGTTTTTCATATTCACGTTGCTGCGTCATTCTTTTATGCTCACGTGCTTTCATATAACTCGTATAATTACCGATATGGTCAATTAATTTCTTATCCTCAATTGACCATATTCTAGTTGCGACAACATCTAAAAAGTATCGATCATGCGATACAACGATAACTGTACCCTTCATATTTTTTATTTGCTTAATGAGAAATTCCGTACTCATCTCATCTAAATGATTTGTCGGTTCGTCTAATATTAATAAATTAGGATTTTCGGCAAATCCTTTTGCTAGTCGAACTTTCAGCTTTTCACCACCACTTAAAGTAAGAAAATCGTTCGTTGGCACGCCCCATTTCGCAAGAAGTTCTGCTTCTTTTGCAATCATATCATTACTAATAAAATATTCTATTTCTTGTTCAACATATGCCGTTGTCATATTCATTTGCTGCCATTCAACAATCCCTTTTGATGGCTCAATCTTCCCATTTATTAATTGAAGTAACGTTGATTTACCGGCACCGTTTTTACCAATTAATCCGATAACATCCCCTTGTTTTACTGTCACATTCATTTTCTCTAATAAAGTATTTTCCATTATTTCAACATAAACATCATTTAATTTTAAAAGTTCTTTCATAATACCGATCCCTTTCATTAAGGGAGAATAAAAAAATCCTCCCAAATAAATTTGGCAGGATTAGTCGTTAACATATTTATACCCAAATAAGCTATTACGCATAATAAATAGCAATACCGTTGTAAGGAAATTGGGCAGACTAATCCTATTTTTTATAAATTGAAATTTATTGAATTTCAACATTTAAAAATAAGATTAGTTAATCATCGTCCACCCATCATTCCTTTCCGTCGTTAGTAACCATATTGTACCATAGTAGTACTGTATGAGTAAATGCGATTATACGTGCTGTGAAAATGATTGCTTTCTTTTAGGTCTATTTATCTTCACTTCATATCGATCAAACACAAACAACATCTGTAATACTACTGGCTTTAGATTTCTTTAGTAGTAAACTTCTAAGCACTCTCTCTTATATAATTTTTATATAAATGTATCATTAATTATATATTATACATATTACATTTCAGTTCTTATAATAAAGATATCATTTTAAAAGGAGGGATTCTACAATGGAATTTAGCAAACTAGGAAACAGTGGATTAACAGTAAGTAAGATTGCATATGGGAACTGGATAAACCATGGCGGGAAAGTAAATGAAGATATTGCAAATGATTGTGTGAAAGCCGCACTGGATGTTGGAATTACAACGTTCGATACTGCTGATGTTTATTCGGACACGATAGCCGAGGAAGTACTTGGCCGGTCTTTGAAAGGTATACGACGAGAAAGCATAGAACTATGTACAAAAGTATGCCATCCGACCGGACCTGGAAAAAATGATCGTGGATTATCGAGAAAACATATTATAGAAAATTGCAATGCATCGTTACAGCGGTTGCAGACAGACTACATTGATGTCTATTATGCACATAGATTTGACTCAACAACTCCCCTTGAGGAAACGATGTTAGCTTTTGCTGATCTTGTAAGACAAGGTAAAGTCCTTTACTTAGGCGTAAGTGAATGGACATCAGAACAAATTACCCGCGGTGCAGCACTTGCACGAGAATTGAACATTCCACTTATCGCTAGCCAACCTCAATATTCGATGTTGTGGCGTGTTATTGAAACTGATGTAATACCAACATGTCAACGTGAGGGGCTTGGTCAAGTTGTTTGGTCTCCCCTTGCACAAGGTATTCTCTCAGGAAAATATCAACCTGGTAAACCCTTGCCGACTCAATCGCGTGCTAATTCAGATGCTGGTAAACCATTTTTCCACAAACTCGTGCAACGTTGGATGAGTGATGATGTACTCACTGCAATTCAGAAACTCAATCCCATCGCGCAAGAAACTAATCTTACCCTACCACAACTCGCAGTTGCTTGGGTACTACAAAATCCAGCTGTTTCCTCTGCAATTATTGGCGCTTCAAATCCGGAGCAAATAAGAGAAAATGTAATTGCTTCTAGTGTTAAATTGCAACCTGAAATTATGGATCAGATTGATAATATACTAAAAGGTTTCGCTGAGTACGATCCGAGTAAAACAGGTTGAATCTTCAGTGACTTTAAAATAAAAATGGGAGTTTTCCTATCCAACTTTCCCACTGCCCATCCCATCAAGATGGGCCTTTACTTTTCAAATTCAAATTGTGAAGTCGTATAAACCTCTCTAACAACTGTTAAGAAGTTCTCTAATACGACAGACTTTTCATCTTGTCTCCATCCAACATATAAATTTATTTTCGGTGTATTTTCTTGAATGTCTTTATACATGACACCCGATTTTTTATAGCTTTCCACCGATGATGGAACGACAGAAATCCCCATTCCTGCTGCAACTAAATTCACAATAGTTTGCATTTGGATCGCCTCTTGAACAATATTTAAACTTACTCCATGTTCCCAAAAGTAACTAATAATTAAATCATAAAAGTTAGTACCGAAATGACGAGGAAATAAAATAAATGGTTCATCTACTAGTTCTTTAATAGAAATATTAGGTAACGAAACTAATGCGTGATTTTCATGTAAAACCAATTTTAAACGTTCTTTAGAACAAACTTCGGAAGACAATATTTCATTATTCTGCTTAGAACGAATAAATCCAATGTGAATTTGTTTTTCATAGAGCGCTTTTATTTGCTGGTCTGTTGTCATCTCGCGTAATATAAGCTGTATTTTAGGAAATCGTTCTCGAAATGTTTTTAATATGTCTATAACTGTTTCTGTAGAATCGACAAAACCGATTATTAAATGTCCTATCTTCCCTTCATCCGCGAGCTGTGTTTCTTTAATAGTTCTATCTACTTGAAGCAATGTTTGCCGCGCACCTTCTAAAAATATTTTTCCAGCATCCGTAAGTTCAACCATTCTTTTTGTTCGATGAAAAAGTTGAACACCTAATTCTTCTTCCAACTTTCGAATTTCTTGACTTAAAGGCGGTTGTGCCATCATAAGACGTTCTGCCGCACGGCTAAAGTTTAATTCTTCTGCCACTGTTATGAAATATTTCATTTTACGAATATCCATTTCAATCCCCCAGTCATTATCAATTACCCAAAAAGCACTTTTATTACTAAAAAGCATGTGTATGACTAGTTGTTCTTTTTCCTTTTCAGTTGAGTTTATCTTCTCTTATGTAAATAATTTTACATTCTCAAATTGTATCAGTATTACAAAACAAGGCTAAAAAACTTATCTTAAAAGTTCTTTAGCCTGAATCACTTTTTACACATTAAAAAATATTATTCGTACAATGGTACCTTTACCAACCTCTGAATGGATTTCTACACTATGTCCTAATTGTTTCGTAATTTCATATACAAGATATAGCCCCATTCCAGTTGATTCTTTAAAATCTCTACCGTTTTCTCCTGTAAAGAAAGGTTTAAATACTCTTGGTAAATCTTGCTTCGGTATCCCTACGCCACTATCCATAATTTCAAGTACAACTGTATTACCTATCTTACGTGCTATCACTTTAATCTTTTCTCTACTACCTGATGAATATTTAATCGCATTCGATATAATTTGACCAATTAAAAATTGTAACCACTTCGCATCACTTTCTACAATAATATCCTTATCTATTCTAAGCTCAGGATATACAAAATTCCGGATAAAGAAGCGTTTATGTTCATGCACGGAATCATTCACTATTTTATGTAGTTGTACTCTTTCTACATAAAAATCTTGTGTAAATGCTTCTAAACGCGCGACATACAAAGCCATCTCTAATCCCTTTTTCAACCTATCAGTTTCCTCATTAATACTTTCAAAACGTGAATCCACTTCATCTTGTGTAATTAATTCTATTACAGATAAAGGTGTTTTCATTTGATGAATCCACTGATTCATAAAGGTTAAATGATCATTATTTTTCCTCTCTTGTAACTGGAGCTGATTTTGATAATGTCGATATTGTACTTCGAGCAAATCTTGGAGAGCAGTAGATAAAACTGCAAAATCAGATTTTTGAACAGATTCATCCAAAGATTGCAACGGATTTGCTAAACGTTCATAAAAAGAACGATGTGTAAAATAACGAAATACTAAATAACTTACCATAAAAAAAGCACCTAAAAACATTGCATATAATGCCGTTGAAATATGATTATGCCCATCAAACCAATAAACTAAGAATATGGCTAGTAGTTGGATCGCAGTAAAACAAATAAGTGGTATATGATCACGTATAAATAACCTTATCATTTTTCCATACCATTATCCCAAGTAATATGTAATCTATATCCAACACTACGAATTGTTTCAATTGCTCCTTCAATTTGTAACGTTTTTAACTTTTTACGCACACGTGTTGTATTTACACTTAATGTATTATCATCAACATAAGATTCACTATCCCATAATTTATTTAATAATACTTCCCTACTCACAACACGCGGATAGTTTTTCATTAACATCTCTAATAAAATGGCTTCGTTTCTCGTTATATCAATCTCTTGGTTCCTAAGTTTTAATACAAGTCTTTCGGGATATAAACTAAGACCTTGTTGCTCAATCATTCGTTCTTCTAGTTTCGGTGCATAGTCTCCATAAGCACGTCTTAAATGACTACGAATTTTCGCCATTACAACTTCATAATGAAACGGCTTCGGAATAAAATCATCGCCACCATTTTCTAACGCCATAACTTGATCCATCGTACCTTCACGGGCCGAAATAAATAAAATCGGACATGTGGAAACCCCGCGAATTTGACGACACCAATAGTAACCATCAAAACTTGGTAAATTAATATCTAATAAAACTAACTCCGGTTGTTCTTCTAAAAATATGTCTAACACATTTTGAAAATCTGTTACAATAATTCCTTGGTAACCGTATTTCGCAACATATGTTGATAATAGCTCCGCAATTTTCATATCATCTTCAACAATCATAATTTTAACCATCTCTGAACTCCTTTTTGACCCACAATCTCAAATATACTTATATAAATAAATACTACCTCTTTTCACAAAATCCGTAAAATAGAAAAAGGATACTTTTATGCAAAAGTATCCTTTTTCTATTTTTCTTATTTAATATGAAATTCATTTAGAGAAAATCCTAACTTCTCCACATATTCCCTTCCTAGTTCCATCCGCGCCGTTTTTAATGGATCCACAACTTGGCAAATTTTTAAATTACCTGCTGCTGATAATAAAAGAGTTGCATCAGCTTTAGACATTTCTAATTCTTCATGTAAAAATGTCACCATATTACGTACAGCACGATTCGCTGCATCATCTAGCAATTTCTCTGAAGCAATCGTCATTATTTTTTCTTTTTGAATAGCCAATGGTAATGGCCATTTCTTTCCTTTTATAGTCTGAACAGTTACAGTTACCTCACCAGCAACCTCTACTCCACTAACACCAATTTCACCATCACCCATCGCAGCGTGTAAATCGCCTAATGCTAAAAGAGCACCAGGAACATTTACAGGTAATAATAACGTTGTACCTTCTTTGATTTCTTTACAATCCATATTCCCGCCGTGATCATGCGGTGTACCACATGAAATACTCTCTTCTTTCGGTGCAGTACCAATCACACCAATCATTGGATTAATTGGAATTTGCAGTTCATTTGAAAATGAAACATGTCCATTATGTATTGGGACAATTTTTACTGTATTTTCATTTAGCTCATCACCCATTACACCTAGGTTCGCACCTGTAGTTAAAACACCCTGCTCTGCAATTTTAATCTTTTCAATCGTTACGACTAATACATCACCAGGTTCTGCACCTTTAATATGTACAGGTCCGGTCGCTGGATTTATTCGATTCCAATCTAATTCTTGAAACACAACATCTTCAGAATCAATTTGATTTTCAAAGCAATCATATGTTTCAAATACAAGACGGCTCCCAATTTCTACTTCAATACATGGATTATTTTCTGGTGACATTGCGTAAATGATAGGTTCTTTATGAATACGATGCATAGTACCTCTCCTTTTTCGTTTTTATCTTCTATATAATAATTAGCTTTTATCTGCATAAGCTCCTTTTTAAAATTAGTAGTTATTTTCAAGAAAAATGCACTTAGCTCATTTTGAAACATACACTCTTTACTATAACAGGTAAAGAAAGGTGGTATTACAATGCCCCTTATTCCATACAACGAAAGTGACGTTGATTTACTAGCACGTTTAATCCGTGCTGAAGCTGAGGGCGAAGGACGACAAGGTGAACAACTTGTTGGATGTGTTGTAGTAAACCGTGTATTTTGTGATTGCTTAGATTTCAAACAACTTCGATCTGTGCGTGATGCAGTATATCAAAGCCCTGGCGGATTCGAAGCAGTTCAATACGGTTACTTTTATCAACGTGCCCGTGAATCAGAAAAAGAAATCGCAAGAAAAGTTTTACAAGGTGAATGGCGCTGGCCAGCACGATGGGCTCTTTGGTATTTTCGTCCAGTTGGAGCTTGTCCACCTGAATGGTATAATCAGCCGTTTGCAGGGCAATTTAAAAGCCATTGCTTTTACGAACCAAGTGGTGATGAATGTCCAAAAATGTATTCAAGATAGTAAAAATTAAGCAACGCAAGTACTTATTCTATTGAGTACTTGCGTTGCTTTTAACTATATTTTAGAAATCTAATAATGTGACGAATTTTCTAGCGCCTACCACATGTATTAATAATGGTATACGTGGACCACTTGATTGATTCATAATGAGCCTATATAAAATGGTAAATAATTGTTTTTGATTTTCTTTCATTATTTTTTTATTTTCATGATGACAAATCGTATACAATTGCTCCATTAGTTTAGAATGATCGTTATTAGAACGAAGTATTTTACAAACTTCTACTAGCCATTTTTTCTGCCTTTCATCTAATGTGTTATAAAACTCCGTATTTTTCTCTTTATTTACCGCAATTAATTTTTTAGATTGAAAGTTTCTTATCCAATACTCAGCACGATTACTTATCGCTATCATTTCAGGTAATGCATAACTCCTATCTATTTCCTCTAATATATCTTGTAAAATAGATGAATCAAAATTTAATAAAGGTAAAGTTCCTGCTACTTGATTAAACTTTGGATACTCTTTAAATCGGCTATCAAGTCTAGAAAGTTTAATTGCATCAAATAAATCTTCATTTTTTAGTGTTTTATTTTCATAACTATCTTTCAATCGTTCATACTCTGTATAATTTCGGATAACATCTTCATCAAGTCCGATATTAAAAGCTGCGCCCGGCTTATATTTTGCAAACATAAAAAGAATTACTTCTGGTAAATACACTTTTAATAAGTCACTAGGTGTAATACTATTCCCTGAAGAACTGGACATTTTTTCATGATGCCCTTTAATTCCAATGAAATCATAAGCAACGTAATGGGGAGCTTCATAATTGAATATTTTCCTTGCAATTTCTTTTGATACATTATAACTACCCGTTTCAGATGAGTGGTCTCTCCCTCCAGGTTCAAAAATAACATCTTCTACTTCCCATCTCATCGGCCAGTCTATTTTCCAATTCAGTTTCATTTTATTTGTCTCTAATATTGATAATTCATTTTTATTTCCACATTCACATTCATACCGAACTGTTTTTAATAGTTCGGCAAAATGGGTAATAGTTGTTGCATCTTTCCCACATCTATCACAATACAATGTAGCTGGATAAAAGCTCTCTCGTTCTTCATCGCTACACTCTCCAGTTTTAAAACCCATTAAAATATCATATATTTCTTTTCTTTTATACAAAGACTCTAATATTTTTTCGTTGTACCTTCCACTTCTATACTCAGCATGCTGATAAATGAATTCCACTTCAATCCCAAATGCTTGTAGCGATTTCTCAAACTCTTTTTCAAAATGCTCTGCATATGAGTTATGACACCCATGGGGATCAGGAATATCACAGTACGGCATACCAATGTATTGTTCAAAAGATAGATCAATATTTTTGGGAACTTTTCTAAACCTGTCGTAATCATCCCATGAAAAGATAAAACGAGTCTTTTTCCCTAAATCTTGCAGAGCCCTTACAACGAAATAAGTCGTTACTATTTCACGGAAGTTCCCAATATGAACAGAACCAGATGGACTAATTCCAGATGCACAAACAAAAGTTTCTTTATTTGGATGTTTTCTAATTAATTCATGTGCTACTTCATACGCCCAATGCATATGCCACTCACCTCAATTGTATTTTTTGTTTCCCATTTTCAGTTTTTATAAAACAAAAAAACTCCCACCCCCAAGATTTTTCATCTTGAGGACGAGAGTTATTAGCTTCGCGGTACCACCTCAGTTTGTTAATACGTCACCATATTAACCTTTTCAGGTACGGCAAAATATGCTTATACCCTATCTCTATAACGGGAGAACCCGTCGCACCATCCCTAAATAAATTAGTTCCTTGCGCAGCTCCAAGTCTTTTTTCATTAAGATGTATACCGCTCTTTCTCAGCTACCAGAGCTCTCTGTACGTATTCTTTCTTAACTACTCTTCTCTTCAACGCCAAATTATATATTAGTTTTTTACATATAATAATTTATAACGTATATATTGTCAAATTTTTCTGAACCCATGTTAATCAAACATTTTTTTCACTATTTAAAAAAATGTTTGATTGCTTCTAATTGTATCTTGTGACTGCACTCATCACAACAATATGCCCCTTTTCGTTTCTCCTTAAATCGCTTATACTTTTCACTTCCTTCATATACGCGAAATACATTTTTACATGAGAAGCAAATAATTTCATAAAACATCATATGCATTTTCCTCCCCATAGTTATACGCTATTTTCGGATTATTTGAGAAGGTATTCTTTTTTATAAGTACATCTTTATTTCAATCCAACAAAAGGTTTACCTCCCTTTTTATCGAATTTTATATGTATCTTTATAGGATAGAGGTGAATCATATTGATTAGAAATATAGAATTAATTGTTGATGCAAAGTCTAGCTTAGCTGAAGGCCCTTGCTGGAATGAGAAAAAACAAATTCTATATTGGGTTGATATTATTGAAAAGAAATTATGCCTTTATAATCCCGTTAATAATACAAACCGAGTGATAACTTTTGACCAACAGATTGGTTGCATTGTTCCATATTTAGATAATATAGTACTTTTAGCTATGGAAAGAGGCTTTTACTCTCTTAATCTAAATACAGAAAAACTTACGCATATATATGATCCTGAACCACATTTATTAGAAAATCGTTTTAATGACGGGAAATGCGATCCAGCTGGCCGTTTTTGGGCAGGCACTACAGACTTATGCGGCATTAATGCTGCCGGTTCCTTGTATTGTTTAAACAATAATTTCAACGTTGATAAAAAATTTGCACATGTAAATACGTCAAATGGTATAGCTTGGTCCCCTGATCATACATTTCTTTATTTCATTGATACACCTACTAAGAAAGTTGTTCGTTTTGATTATGATGTACATACTGGAGAAATTAGTAATCCAAGTGATGTTATCATTTTTCCTGAAAATGATTGTCTACCTGATGGTATGACAATTGATGAAGAAGGCTGTTTATGGATTGCTCATTGGGGAGGCTCGAAGGTTACTAGATGGAATCCCTTAACTGGAGAACAAATTTTAAGTATTCCGATTCCTGCGTTATATGTAACGTCGTGTACATTTGGAGGACCAAATTTAACCGATTTATATATAACAACAGCCAGAACAAGAATGACGGATGAGGAATTAAAACAGTACCCACATGCCGGTGGTATATTTCGGATTCAAACAAATGTGAAAGGTTGTCCAACATATTCATTTCGTTATGAAAACATTGGAGCTGAAACATTATGAACAGAATCGATTACATAAGACAAGAAGAGAAAAAGTATCATGATTTATGCTATGAACAATACAAATTATTCGAAGCAGGATCATGGCTTTATAAGCCTGTCAAAACAGTTATGGACATGATGGATTTTTTTGAAGAACAGAACAATTTACAAGTACTAGATCTCGGTTGTGGTGTAGGCAGAAACAGTATTCCAATTGCACAAAAAATCATGAATTCTGGTGGCACTGTTACTTGTGTAGATCTACTTGATTCAGCTTTAACGAAGTTACAAATTTACAGCAAAGAACATGGTGTATATGAAGTGATAAAAACAGAACATTCAGCAATTGAAGACTACTATATTGCACCTAATACTTATGACTACATCGTTGCAGTATCAAGTTTAGAACATGTGAAATCAGAAGAAGACTTTAAGAAAGTGCTTCACTCTATGAAAAATGGAACAAAGAGTAGCGGTATCAACTGTTTAATTGTCAACTCTAACATTCAAGAGATTGGCTTGGAAACGAATCAAAAATTAGATGTGTTAGTTGAAATTAATCTTCCTACTGAAGAAATGATACTTGTACTAAAAAACGTTTATACTGAATGGCAAGAAGTAAAAATTGAAATTAAGAGTTTATCGTATGATATTGTACGTAACGGAAAACACATTAAATTAAAAACGAATGCGATTACTTATGTCGTTCAAAAAATGTAGTATATGCGAGTGGAGGCAATCTTTATTTTATCCAGTCACCACTCGCATATTTATGTGAATTTTATTCCATTTTAATTACAATTTTCCCTCTCGTATGCTGACTTTCACTTAAAATATGAGCTTCTCTAACTCCTTCTTCATTAAATGGTAGAACTTTACTAATGATTGGTTTGATTTTTTCTGCCTGAATCAAATCAGACAATTCGTCTAATTGCTTTCCACTTGGTTTTAACCATAAAAACCCTGATTTTATGCTCTTTACTTCATGAAGTGGTTCATGAACGATAGAAACTAGAACACCACCAGATTTAATAATTTGAAAACTTTTTTCTTGTACTTCTCCGCCGATTGTATCTAACACAATATCATAATCTGATAGTAACTCTTCAAATTTATCTTTTTTATAGTCAATAACGAGATCAGCCCCTAAGGACTTTAAAAACTCTTCATTTTTACTACTTGCAGTTGTTGCGACAAAAGCCCCAAATGATTTCGCGATTTGAATTGCAAAACTTCCTACTCCGCCCGCTCCAGCATGAATGAATACTCGGTCATTTTCTTTTATTTGTGCATAATCAACTAGACTTTGCCAAGCTGTAAGTCCTGCGAGGGATATAGATGCTGATTCTTCAAAACTAAGATTATTTGGCATTTGGGCTACTAAATCCGATTTCACTGTAATGTATTCAGCATAAGAGCCTTTCCCTATATTTTCAGGTTTCGTAAATACTTTATCCCCTATGTTGAAAGAATCCACATCTTCTCCAACTTCTTCAATTACACCAGCGACGTCTAAACCTAAAGTGATTGGAAATGAAAATCGTAACTTTTCTTGTAAGTCTCCTTTTCTAATTTTCCAATCAACAGGATTTACAGATGTTGCGTGTATGCGTATTAATACTTCATTACATTTAACAACCGGCTTTGGAACTTGTCTTTCTTGTAATTCTTCAACACTACCATATTGATTAATAACAATTGCTTTCATTTCCTCTCCTCCTTGTTGTTTATATTAATAACTTATAATTATTTTTCAAAATATTTTGTTTTGAATGAACATAATTATATTTGGAGGTGATATTTATGCTACTCTACTAATTAAGTAAGATGAATATAAAACTTTCATCTTACTTTAATACACTCTAATTTAAGGTTAAGAAACTCCCCAAGTTATATTTTCTTTATTTGTTAATGAACTTTAAATGAAATGGAGAGAAAACTATGAAAGAGAAGATTTTCAAAGTAAACGGTATTGATATATGTACAGAAAGCTTTGGCAACCCTAATAACCCAGCAATTTTATTAATTATGGGAGCTACGTGTTCAATGGTTTATTGGGATGAAGAATTTTGTGAAAGGTTGGCTAGTACAGGGAGATTTGTCATTCGCTATGATAACCGTGATGTTGGGCGCTCTGTTACATATGAGCCTGGGACTTCCAATTACACTGTAGCAGACCTCGCTGAAGATGCAATCGGGGTACTCGATTCGTATCATATTGACAGGGCACACCTTTTTGGCATGTCATTAGGAGGTATGATTTCTCAAATCGCTGCAGTAAAACACCCAGAAAGAATTTTAACCTTAACATTACTAGCAACAAGCGTTATTGGATCTGATAACAATACTCGGGATTTGCCTCCAATGGATGAAAGAATTTTGACACATCATGCTAATGGTGCAAATTTAGATTGGACGAATCAAGATGTTGTAGCGCAATATTTAGTTACAGGATCACGTCTACTATGTGGATCAAAGCGTATATTCGATGAAGAAAGGGCTTACAAACAAGTAAGGCAAGAAATAGAGCGAGCTGACAATCTATTAAGTATGTTTAATCACGCTCTTCTTACAGGTGATGATTCTTATGAAGGTATACTTAAATCGATACAATTACCTGCTTTAGTAATTCACGGTACGGACGATACAGCTTTACCACTTGAACATGGACTCGCACTTACCGATGAAATTCCGAATTCAAAGCTATTAACCCTTGAAGGTACAGGACATGAGAATCATTATGATGACTGGGATAAAATTATAAATGCAGTTTCAGAACATACATGCAAAATATATAATTAAGCAACTAATAGAAGGACACAAATTGTATTGCACTCTTCTTTTTATAGAAATTACGATACAATATCAAAAACCCATCACTGCATTCGTATGTATAGTGATGGGCTCTACCTATATTTTTCTATGCTTAAAAAAATGGACAATCTAACTGGTCAACAGATTCCCACGATTTTTTTTTTACATTTTCGGTGGATTTACTATTTTCTAGTGGTACGTGTTTAAATGGATTCATTTCAACTTTTAATAGAGATGATGGTTCTATATATAAAGAAAAAACATGGCTACTTGGCAAGGTTTTTGATACATCAATATCTCCTACTTGTTTAAATAATTGCTGGGCCGCAAAGAAAAAGAAATTAGTTGGATTAGATTGTTTATTAAGCCAAGCAATCATTTCAGGCGATACTGATTTATTAATATTAATTTTCACTCGATCACCACGTTTATATCGCCTAGATCGCATACTTCCACCAACTAACTTATCGTTAAGTTTGTAAACCCTAACTCTTTTTGCTTATGCTCTCTATATTTTGGCGAGCATGTATATACTAATAACCCACGAGCATTGGTGAATAACGGGTTATCTACAAAGATCACATTTTTCAAGCGTCCTTTTTGTTTCAAAATCATTTTTAAGCTATTTTTAATAATAACTGCGCCCCCACCATAAATAAATACATATGGATCGTCTTTCATATCATCAATTTTGTTAATAATATCCGTTGCGACACGTGCTGCTAAACCTAAAAATGCTGGCTGCGATTCCTCAACTAACAATGCATTTCTTGGGTGCTTTTCATTTAAATAAATTTGGTTAAATTCTGTAATGCTATCAATTGTTTTCGTAGGATATTTCCGATTCCATCTCGTAATAATTTGTAGTAACGTTTCTTTTACACCGTACGATAATCCTTTACTTAATTGCGGACGGAAATTTACCCCTAATGAAACAACTTCTTCCGTTGTCCCCGCGCCAATATCAAAAGACAATAAAGTTTTATCTACAAAATCAATTTCTGAAACTTGATTTTGTTCACATTCTATTTTATGTTTCACAACATTTCCTTCCTCATCATATACAATCCCCCACGTCCCAGAAGCGCCTTCAGGTAGACATTTACAAAACTCAATAGAAACATTAATCGTAACATCGCGTCCATTTGGATAATGGAATATGACCTTGTGATTACCCATATACCGTTTCGCATTTTCAGCAGCAATTTCCTGTGTAATAAGTTGCATTGGAAGAGCAACAGATAAATCATAACGAATATTAATATGACTTGAAGTAGGGCTTTGACGCATAGCACTTATCGCTAAACCTGAAAGGATTGTAATGACCATTAACTCATCAGTAGATTTATTTGATTTTTTCTCCACTTCAGTACCTTTTAATTGATCTTGAATCACTTTTTCTCCAACGATGTATCGTACATTATTTAACATTAGCGATGGAGAACTAATGGTCACATCAATGTGATTCTCTAATTCTGACGATGAAACTTCACCCTCATCTAACAACCCCGTAGACTCACCTATATATAAGGAATAAATACTCGGAATAAAAATAGGTTCCTGCCCTTTCACCATTAACTTCAAACCATTATTTCCTGCATCTGCACCAGCTTTTAAAAGAATAGACATAACTACCCCCTAAATTAATCTGACATCCCTTCCAAATATATGCGAGCCCATTCTTTTACATTCAAATGTAATGTAATTTTTTCTTCATCCTTTAAACAAAATATCATAAACATTCACTTCATATGTAAAAAATGTTTGACATAAAACTTTTCCAATTTTATACTATGGATGTAAAGAGTTTTTTACAAAAGTGGAGGTGCAATTATATATTGAATACTAAAAAAATTATTTTTGTAATCATAACTTTATCTTTAATCGCTATACTTGTACATGGCACATACAAATACATAACTGAAGGTTCAATTTTTGGTGGGACAATTTTCGCTGCTTCTTTAATACTTAGTAATTTAATTAATCATATTACATGGGGAGATCCAAACGGAGTATCGAAAGAAAGTCAAGATGAGATGGGACAACAAATTACATATAAAAGCTTTAAAATCGCATATTTTGTGCTTGTAGGTGTTATGTTCCTTATATTACTCTGCTCGGAAGGATTTTCTATGGGTTCCAATTTGGATGGTGTAAAAAACCTTCCACTCTTTATTGCACTCTGTTCTTCCTTTCTTATTTTCCCTATTGTTGAACTCATTGTCGCCAAACAATATAAATAAAAAAAGTGGTTTTCTAAATGCAGAAAACCACTTTTTTATGTTTAAATACCTTCTGCTATTGCTTTCAGCTTATTCACAGTCCGCCAGTTCCTTACTGTAGCTGGCGTATGTAATTTTTGAAACTGGTTCATTAGTTTAGAATTACGAATGCTTTTTTTGAAAAATAAATACACTACTCTTCCTTCGATATGGCAATCTTCTATGTCACTTTTGTACATAAGTAACCGCTTATTGTCTTCTTCAGAAAGTGGATTAGCTAAAAAGGCCACATGTACACTTTCTCCTTCTAATAACGAATGGGTCTCGTAAGGACACTTTTTAATAATATTAATAAATTCATCATTTGCTCGTAACATGACTGGAACATTGAAATCAAAAACGTTCTTAATTTCACATTCAATTCGTTCCTTTAAAAAACTTATCTCTTCTTCTGACTCAAACACTACATTTCCACTTTGAATATATGTTTTCACTCTTTTTAACCCTATTGATTCAAACATTATTTTCAAATCTGCCATTTTGATTACTTTATGTCCACCTACATTAATTCCCCGTAGTAGTGCAATATAAATTGTCATATGATTACCCCTCACGTATTTAAATGCTTAACAATCGAATTGTTTTGCACCTTCATGCTTCTCGAATACTTACTTTAATACATCTAACATATCATGTACGGAAAATATCTCAAATTAAAAAACTTACTACATGATTTTTTTCAAGAGTAAGCTTTGTTATCTCATTATCTCGTTATAGGTAAATGTAATATAAATTGTTGTCCAATTGGTCCCATTCTTCTAAACCCTTTATCTTGAAATCCAACTTTCTCATATAACTTTTGTGCCGGAATGTTTTTTTCATTTACAGCAAGAATCACTTCATTTTTTACTGGATAATAATATTTTACAAAGTCTTGTAATAACGCCAATGATTTTTTAGCATATCCCTTATTTTGTTTATTGTGATTAACGGAAAAAGAAGTTAAAAGTATGGCATCCTTATTTTCTGTAAACTCCTGTACCCTATCACCTGTTTGTAATATAAATACACCGACAGGTACTCCGTTATAGTCTAAAATAACAACTACATTTTTCGTTCGATCATTTTTCGCTTTCTCCAGTAATTCACCTGGATTCGCCGTAAATTGAACTTGTTCACTTGGTAAAGTAAATGATTGTATTATCTCTTTATACTGTGCCTTATATGGAACTAATTGTATTTCCCCTGTATGTATGTTCATGCTTAACTCTCCCACTCCTTCAAGTTATTAACTTAAACCTTGCTGTGTTTTAGAATGCACTTTTCCATCCAAAAATGTAATTTCAGCAAATGATTTTGGATCGTTTCCTTTCCAAGCAAAAATTTGCTTAATTCGTGTAGAATGTTCTTCTCCTTCTTCTATGAGTAAATCCCCTTCAAAACCGATTAAATCTTTCACTTCTAAATAAGTCATTCCTTCATTAATATTTGAGAAATGATTTATATTAATGGTCTCTTGCTTTTTATTTTCCGTTATAGTAGAAGACATAGCTGTTTTCTTCTTCACTTCTTTCTTCTGGTCACACGCTGTCATACTAAAACCTATGCATAAACTACCTAATATGAGTGCGCTTTTTTTCATCATAACGGTTGTCCCTCCCCTCATTATTAAACCATATATTCCCTTAAAAATAAACTGAATATTTAATCTTACAGAAAAACCCCGTACAATTTAGTACGGGGTTTTCACTATTTTTTCAAATGGTTATTTGACTGATCTTCTTGTTCTTTTCGTAGTTCTTGTTCTTCATCTTTTGGTAATTGTTTATCATTATCTTTAATCGGATTCGTTTCTCTATTTTCAATCATATCATTTGGAACTTGCGGCATTACTCGCCCAACAATTGCTGCTAATTCATCAAGTATGCCTTCACCAGTTTTACCTTTTTTAATTTGCTTGCCTATTTGTTTTAGTCTTTCATACGTATCAACATCTGCTACAACGACTGCATTTGCACCGTTTGGGTCATTCTTCAAACTCTCTGCAACAGAATACTTAATTGACTCAACGCGAGTTCGATCAAGTTTCGCTTTCACATCAATACCTACAACAGCATACTTCCCAACTACTACTGCTGTCGCATCGTTTACACCAGGTATACTTGCAGCTAAAGATGCCAGATGATCAGCTGCTTTTTCATTTGGCTTATTTGATTTATTTGTATACGTAACATTTTTCATCGAGACATTTTTTTGTTCTGGCTTTTCATTAGGATTGTCTTTTTTTCCAATGCTACATCCAGTAATAACGAAACAAAGCATTAACATATATATAATGATTTTCATTATTTTCACCACTTTATCATTGATGTTTAATCATAAATTTTCTCAACAGCTTGCATCTTCTTCACTTTTTCTTCTGCACCGCTATTTGCGTTAATGAAAATTTGGTACGTATCTTTCCCTAGAGTACCAATAAATTCATAACAAAGTACTTCATTATGCAAGTCATTTACTACTACAGCTTTACGTTCTTCCATAACTTTTACATCGGGATTAATTTTCTTTTTCGCCTCAGCAGCAGTTAGCTTCGCACTCGGAATTGTTCGTTTTTGATGCGATGCTAAATATTCCTTTGCGGAAAAACCAACAATCGATCCATCATCTAAAGCAATTTTCATTTGAATTGCTTCTGGATAAATACGCACTCCATTTTCACTTACAACGTACGTAAACACACCGATATTATCATATTGAGAACTATCAAACAGCTCCATATTTGTAAACTTGTGATCCTTTAAAAACGTCAATCCTTTACTTCCTGCATCATTTAAACTAATTTTTTGTTCTTTAATTTCTCGATTATTCATTACCCAAATTGGGTATCCACCTTTTCCGGTAATATCCATATAATACTCATTGTTCGTTGCTGGATCTTGAATTTTCACACTGTAGAATGATTCTTTTGCACCTTTTCCACTTTTCTCAACTTCTACTTTTTCATTCCCTTTTAAGTTTAAAAATGATTTCGCGATTTTTTCCGCTTCCTCTTTCGAAATCGCCTTTCCTTTTGCCTCAAATCCGCCTTTTTTATTCTTTTGTGCACTTGTAAAAGTCGGTCCAAAGTTTGTGGACGAGTATGATGTTACATTCTTTTCTACCGTCTTTAATCCATCGATAATTGTGTTATCTGCTGGATCTTGGTTTGACGCAAGAGCCATTTCTACATCCATCCAGCGAAGATTATTTTTCAATACAAGATGCTGCACTTGTCTCAGTTCATCTTGTATATTTGCTGCATTTGAATATAAACCTTGTAACGTTTTATATTCTTGATCATTTAACGGTTCTTTTTCTAAATCACGAACCGCTGTACGATAACTAAAATCACCAATATTCGCTAGGAACTCTTCCGTTTTATTAAATGGCATTAATGTTAAAGGTAATTGTCCTACATCAGAACGAGCCTCTGATGTTAAACGCCATACATCTACTAAAGCTGGCGATAATGAGGAACGTGAATTCATCGCCAGTGTTGTTCCAATTTTATCGTGTAATAAATCAACTTCATATGCTAAATCATGAAACGCACGCTGATAACTATTTTCCGCTCGAATTAATACTGCATTTTTCTCTTGATGCTCTTTATAGCCCCAATACCCTGTTCCGACTACACCTACTGTTAACAATACGATGATAATACCTCGTAACATGTTTCCACCTCCGCTCTATTTACAGAAAATATGCTTACCAATTTTTTTAATTTGTGGACGAGTCCAAATCCATTTGCTTGTCGCAGTATCTGGATTGAAATAATATAGTGCATTCCCTGTTGGATCCCATCCATTGATTGCATCTAATACGGCTTTTTTCGCATTCTCATTTGGCGTTAAATATATTTGTCCATCTGCTACTGCTGTAAAGGCTCTCGGTTCAAAGATTACACCTGAAACGGTATTTGGAAACGATGCACTTGTGACACGATTTAAAATTACCGCAGCCACTGCAACTTGTCCTAAATATGGCTCGCCACGTGACTCTCCGTATACAGCGTTTGCCATTAACTGAATGTCATTTTGAGAATAACCGTTTGGAACATTTGTCCCTTTACTTTGTGGTGGTTTATTTTCTTGTGCAGTACCACCGCTATTCCCTTTATTAGTTGTAGTACCTTTATTAGCGGTCGACTTATCATACTTCGTCGCCTTTACAAGCATTTGCTTCGTTTTAGCACCCGCTAAACCATCAACTGGCAATCCGAATTTTTGCTGAAAGTTTCGAAGCGCCCAATATGTACCCCATCCGAAAACACCATCAATTTTTCCCGTATAAAATCCGTTATATTTTAAACGAGATTGTAATTCAATGACATCTTCTCCAGATGCACCTCTTTGAATCACTTGATTAGAAAAAGCTTCTACATTTTTCATTTGTATACTACTGACCATCAATGATAGTCCCACAAATACAAGCAAAATCGCTATCTTGAAAACAGCTTTTTGACGCATGTATTTCCCTCCTTAATTACGGAAATGATTTCATGGTTATGTTTTGTAAAACCCTCGCTTTTATGTAAAGAAGACAAAAAAATCCAAACTTATATGCTTGAAGATATATGCACACAATATAAAAAAAGAGTAAAAGGAGCTTATTATGAAGTATTTCTTCACACGTATAGCATTCTCGATTTTTTTACTAACAACATGTTCAACTATATATAATGGTCCATCTATAGTTCACGCACAGCCGCCCTATGCAAAATGGGGTAAACTGGCCGTTGAAAAAACGAAAGAACAATATCCGAAAGCAGAGATTATTGATTACCTTCATATAGGTAGAAAACCAAAAACTGTTCAAATAACAGTTGAAAAATTTAAGCTGTGGCTGCGTGAAGGTGGGAAAGAATATGGTGTTTTTGTTGATGTAGAATTCGATACGAAAACAGAGAAATTTTTAAAGATGTCATTTCAGAAAACAAATCGGTAAAACAAAGAAACCTCCGTCTTTACATACAGACAGAGGTTTCTTTATGTACTTCTTCCTTAATAAGGAGGATTATTTTTCATATGCAAAGATCGATTCCCTAACATTTTTACTAATCCGCAAATAGCTCCAATTACAACCGCTATTCCGATACTATATAAAAGTACTTTCCCATATCCACCTATTCTCGGATCGAGAAACGGATATGGGTACCAATTAACGAATGGACCGCGTATTAAGCTATAGACAACATATAAAAGAAGGAAAATCAGCCAACTAGTAGCTTGTTTCCACGTGATTGTCTTCGTAGGTGGATTTATAACCCAATCTAAAATCATTGCTAATGGCATGATGTAATGAAGCACAGTATTTACCCACGGTATCGGTGTTTGAAGTGACTCTTCTAATCCCCTTAATAACAAAAAATAAATAAGTCCTGTTGTCAGTATGTATACTGTAGCTGCACCGCGAAGAACTCCAAACTGCTCGGAACGTCCGAGTGTGGCTGTCCCCAAACTACTTAATAGTAGAATTACCGCCACTAAAATATTGCTTTCAATTGTAAAGTAACTAAAAAAATTAACTGGATTGAACGGTTTCACTTGTGCTCTTGTAACAAATTGAGTAATAAGTGCACTAAACGCTAGAAGACTTAATAACAGTCTATAAATCGCTATCATGTTTGCACTTCTCATAAAACACCCCCTTCCTCTTCTTATTTATGATTGGAATTCTCTTTTATATGTTCTATAAATAACTTTAATGGTACGAGGCCACGTTTTGGCATGTGACTACTAATTACAGCTACGAGCTCTAACTGCGGAATGATAATAATGTATTGCCCTCCATATCCCATAGCAAAATACATACAATACGGTATGTGAAATCTTTCATTATTTAATACCCACCAGTGATATCCATATGCCCCGACATGTTCATACGTTTCAAATAGGGCCTCACCTGATTCTTCTAACCATTTCGGTGATACAATTTCATTACCCTTCCAATATCCATTGTGCAAACATACTTTTCCTAACTTTAATAAATCTATAGATTTCATTTTCATACCAAATCCGCCAACATATATACCTTGCGGGTCTTGTTGCCACTCATACTCCGTAATGTTTAACGGCTCAAATAAATACTTTTTCGCGAACTGCTCCGTCAACATTCCAGTTGCTTGTTGAATGATGTAACTAAGTAAGTGAGAAGAACCTGAATTATAATTCATTTTCGCACCCATTTCTTCAATGAGCGGTTTTTCTAAAATGTATTGCACCCAATTGTCTGATTCCACAAAATCATTTGGGAAAACAACCCCATTTCCGAACTCTTGCCAATCTTCTCCTGTTGTCATCGTTAATAAATGATACAGCGTTAGTTCCCTCTTTTTCTCCGGTACATTTGGAATCCATGTTGTGATTTGTGTATGTATATTATTTATAAATCCTTTATCAATTGCGATACCAATTAATATAGATACGATACTTTTTGTAATCGAATTAATTTTAAATAAGTCATTTGCACAGTCTATCGTTTTATAGTATTCAGTCGTTAATTCCCCCTTTTGATAAACAAGAAATGTATTAACTTTTTTCTTTTCAAATTTACTTTGTAATTGCTCGAAATTCAAGTAATCTTCCTCCATCTAAATGATTATGTAATATTTGTTGTTCATCTCGTTCTCTCTATTAAATCATATTTGTTTTTAAAACAAAAAAATAAACTTGCCAGCCTTTATCAGCTGACAAGTTTATTTTTATAATTTCGTTCGAACGTTCCAAAGCTCTGGGAAGAAGCATTGATCAAGCACTCGCTTTAAATAAGATACGCCAGAAGAGCCACCTGTTCCCATCTTATGACCAATAATTCGTTCTACCGTTTTCATATGACGGAAACGCCATTGTTGTAGCCAGTCTTCAATATCGATTAATTTCTCTGCAAGCTGATATAAATCCCAATATTTCTGCACGTCCGCATATACTTCTACCCAAGCCGCTTCTACAGTTGCATCCTCTTCGTAAGGCTGCGTAATATCACGATTTAACACATCTTTATGAATTGGGAATCCTTCTTTAACAAGCGCTTGTATCGCCACATCATACAAACTTGGTGCATGAAGTGCTTTATGAAGACGAGCATGTAATTCCGGGTCCTTTTCATAAATCTTTAATGCATGTGGTGTTTTATAACCAAGTGCATACTCAATCATTCGATATTGATACGATTGAAAACCTGAAGCCTGACCAAGTGAATCACGGAACTCAATGTATTCTGATGGCGTTAATGTCGCAAGAATATCCCAAGATTGAATAATTTGCGACTGAATTTTTGATACACGTGCTAACATTTTAAATGCAGGTGCTAATTTATCTTGTTTAATAGATTCAATTGCTGCATTCAGTTCATGTAAAATTAGTTTCATCCAAAGCTCACTCGCTTGGTGAATAACGATAAATAACATTTCATCATGATGATCTGATAATCTTTGTTGACTAGATAATAAGCTATCTAGCTGTAAATACTCTCCGTACGTCATATTTTCCTTAAAATCAGTGTGAATCCCTTTTTCCATAATTACCTTTTCGTTTTCTTTCATATTAGTCAAACGCCCCTTTTATATATTTCTACTTATATTGGCCTAATAACAGCGCGAACTGGACTTCCATCTGCATCTGTTAATGCAAGTGGTAATGCAATAAGCTCGTAATCGCCGTCTGCTACGTGATCTAGTACGACATTTTCTAAAATGTGAATTCCGTGTTTAAATAATTGATGATGAGCTGCTAGTTCTTTATCATCTAAAGGATCAACAGATGGTACGTCCACCCCGATTAAACGAATTCCCTTTTCAGAAAGAAAGGCTGCAATATCTGTGCGTAAATGCGGGATTACATCTGGGAATTCATTTGCTTTACCATGTGAAGATGTACGTAATAACAATCGTTCTACACCTTCTAAATGAAAGTTTTCTAATTCCTTTTTCCCGATGCTTTCAAGATTAGAAACGTCAATGATTCGAGCTGGGCCAACATAAACTTGAATATCTAAATCCAACACCTTCTTACCGTCATTATCAAAATGAAAAGGTGCATCAATATGAGTACCTGTATGGATACTCATCGTTAACTTTCCGACATTTACTGAACCACTGTTTTCTTTTGACCATGAAACTTCATACGAGAACGGTGTATCCCCTGGCCATGTCGCGATATCATTATTTAGCGGTTGTGAAATATCAATCCACTGCGATGTTTTCATGCTTACGCCACAACCTCTCGCTTATTTTCAAAGTTTTTATATTCTTCATTTTTCATAATTTTCTTTAAGATTTGTACAGAGTTCCATACTTCCTCATACGTATTGTATAAAGCAACAGGCGCAAGTCTAACTCCATTTGGAGCTCTAAAGTCTGGAATAACCCCATTTGCTTTTAACGCTTTACAAATACGCGCCGCCTCAGCATGTTCTAAATAAATATGCCCGCCTCGTTTTTCATCCTCTAATGGATTTCCAATTGTAAATTCAAAACCTTTTAATTCATGTTCAATTAAATCAAGCATATATCTCGTAATATGTAATGATTTTTCACGTAACTTTTCAATACCAGCTTCTTTAAAAATTTCAAGAGAACCGATTAATGGTGCAGTACTTAAGACGTGAGGTGTCCCTATTTGATAAGCTCCGGCATGGTCAGCCGCAGTTAATGAATGCTCCATATCAAATTGCTTATCTTTTCTAGAACTAAACCAACCAGATAATCCTGGGAGTCTATTAAAGTGTTTATTATTTACATAAAGGCCTGCAACACCACCAGGACCTGCATTTAAATATTTATAATTACACCATACAGCGAAATCTACATCCCACTCTTTAAAATGATGCGGAATGGAGCCGATTGAATGACATAAATCAAAACCGATATGAATACCACGTTTATGAGCTTCAGCTGTTAATCGCTTCATATCAAGAATTTGTCCACTTCTATATAGTACAGAAGGCAATAATATTAAAGCGATATCATCGGTCATCGCATGAATAATATCATCTTCAGAAAGTGTTCTTCCATCTCGGCTTTTCACTCGTACTAAATGTTCATCTGGATCTAAGCCTTTTAAACGAATTTGACTCTGAAGTGCATAAATATCTGACGGAAAAGTTAATTCATCCGCAAGAATTTTTGTTCGTATTCCTTTTGGCTCATAAAACGTCGCAATAACTTGATGTATATTCGCAGTCGTGGAACCGGTTACAATCGTTTCTTCCGGTAAAGATCCAATAAGAGGTGCTGTCAATTCACCCAATTTCTCCGAAAGGAAAAACCATGGATGCTCACCTTCAGTCCATCCATCAATCCCAAACTCTTTCCATGAATCTAGCAAGGTAAGTAACGATTTCTCTGCTCTTTTTGAAAGCAACCCTAAAGAGTTACCCTCTAAATATATTGTTCCTTCTTTTTTATAAAATTCAGATTGAAAATCTTTCAGTTCATCATGTTTATCACATTCAAGCGCATACTCATAAGTTGGTTGAAATGGTTCTTTATACATGGTGTCACCTTCTTTTAATTTTCTTTTTATTCTAACTAATTGAAATATATCACTTAAATTGATATAACGTCAATGATATTATGTCAGTTGACTTTATATACGAACTTCTTTTACAATACAATTATATTTTCAGATATTTCAGTATAAAGAGGTGATTCCTTGAAAAATTCTACCCTTTCAACAAGAAAACACCGCTCCTTAGAAACAAAAAAGAAACTATTACATTCCGGTTATACTATGTTTATAAAAAACGGATTTCAGAAAACTACAATCACGCAAATTATTAAACATGCAGAAACTGGTTATGGAACAGCATATGTATATTTTAAAAACAAAGATGCTCTCCTCGTCGTTTTGATGGAAGATGTTATGAATCGCTTTTATGATATTGCTGATCGCTCTTTTTCCCCTCAAACAAAGGCCGAAGCACGAGATATGATTCAGAATCAAGTGCGCGCTTTTTTACAGTTAGCACAAGAAGAAAGAGCTATATTACAAGTTGTTGAAGAAGCAATAAGAACCTCAAAAGAAATACGTCAAAAATGGGATGAGATTCGCGAACGCTTTGTAACACGGATTATACAAGACATTACTCATTCCCAGGAAAATGAATTAGTACGAACTGAGTTAAATAAAGAGATTGTCGCATGCGGCTGGTTCTCTATAAATGAAACGTTTCTTTGGACAATCGTGCAAAATGATAAAGAACTAGAATTAGAAGAAATTGTACATAATTTAACGGTAATGTATACGACGGGGTTATATAAATAGCACATTATAACCTCAAAAAACCGTTACTCAATATGCTTAGTAACGGTTTATTTAAAATATTTTATTAACGATACAATAATACAAAAAAGTGATGTAAGTAAAAGCAACAACCCCATATTCTTATTCTCTTTTTCATCCTTCTTAACGTTGTGTATCCCCATACCGGCAAGCATAAAACCTAAAAGTAATTGTAAAATGAGCATACTTTGCTTCGAATCATCATTCCAACTGTAAATAGAATAGCCCATTATAATAAAAGCGAGTATGAATGTGATAATTCTAATCATAAAAACACCCCCCTGTGTGATTCTATTGTTTTAACCTACTCACCATTCCAACAATAAACTTATACTCAGCTCTACTTTTTCTTACTTTCTTAAAGCCCTCTTTCGTATCAAAAATAAAACACGTTTTCCGAAACCAAATCCGTACATATAAAGACTCAAAATAAATAGGTTTAATAATTCCTCGTTCCTCGAATTCAGTTCCATCTTTATTTTCGGTTTCCGTTCGAATGAACCACCTATTCCCGATTCCAATTTCAATATACTTCACATGCTAACCCCCTTCAGGAAATCTTCTTTCTAATTATTCTATTATTTCCCTGGCAAGCGCACATTCCGACAGAACGTGAGCCCATAAAGAAAAAGTAGATTACAAAAATCTACTTTTATAGCCTAAATTTTTGCATACGTTTATAAAATGTACTGCGTGGCACATCTAATAGTTTTGCAGCTAATGAAACATTTCCGTTCGTCTTTTCTAGCGCTTCAATCATGCTATCACGCTGTATTTTTTCACGGAAATTTAATGTATGCTCTGTTTTATTTTCTGCTTGCAATTCAAGTTGATGTTGATTTCCCATCATTGTTTGTAATAAAAAAGAGATTTGTTTTTCGCATATTTCCCGTCCTTGCGACAAAATGTATATGCGTTCTAATACATTTAATAATTCTCGAATATTTCCGGGCCATGTATGCTGTGAAAATTGATTACAAATACTCTTTGGAAATACAACATTCCAATCCTTTCGTTCACAAAAATGTTGTATGAAGTACGGAATATCCTCTTTTCTTTCTATTAACGACGGAACATATAGCGGATAAACATGTAAACGATAATATAAATCTTGACGGAATTTCCCTTCTTCTACTAATCGTAGTAAATCTTTATTTGTCGCAGTAATAATACGAATATTTACTGGTACCTCTTTTGAACTACCAATTGGGGTTACTGTTCGTTCTTGCAAAACACGCAATAATGCCACTTGCATCTCTGGCGGCACTTCACCAATTTCATCTAAAAATATTGTTCCTCCGTCTGCTTGTTCGAATTTCCCTTTATATCCTTGGCGCCGCGCACCTGTAAACGCACCTTCAGCATAACCGAATAATTCACTTTCCATTAATTCTTTCGGTAATGAACCGCAGTTAACAGCTATAAAAGGACCATTTTTTCTTGGACTATTTTCATGAATCGCTCTCGCTACATATTCTTTCCCTACACCTGTTTCACCACATACATATACACTAGCGTCAGTTGGTGAAACAAGCTTAATTTCTTCTAAAGTATGTTGAAATACGCTGCTTGTCCCAATAACTCCAGGGAAAGTAATTCCGTTTATAAACGGGTAAGTAGAAAATAAATTTTCTTGTTTATTTTCCTTTAAGTAAATACATTTCCCAATCATTCTATCATTACTATATACCGGTACCTCTAATTTAGGTTTCAATCCATTGTGCAATAAATCTTCAAGTTTCATTCGTGACCAATTACATACTCGTTCACGAACCCTCTTGCTCGCAGAAACGATAACATCACGATGGTTACAAATAACAACTTGTTCATCACTGTCAATTACATCTAAAAAACGATGGATTAAATGCAGTTCATTTTGATGTACTCGAATACTACATTCACGTTCAATCGCATGCGCGATCGAAGTTACCATTCCGAGCATATATGGATGTGAAAACTCAATTGGACAGGAGAAATCTAGAACACCAATTAATTTCCCATCATCATTATGAATCGGAGAGGCCGCACAGCTCCAGCTATGAGATGCGACAGAATAATGCTCTGTACCACTTATCATAATAGCCTCTTCAATCTCTAACGCTGTTCCTATCGCATTTGTACCAACAGCTGCTTCCGTCCATTTCACACCTTCAATAAAATTAATATGTTTCGCTCGTTTCAACGTTTGCTGATTCCCACTTAATGATAGAACATAACCATCTGGATCAATTAATAATGCCATCATTTGCAGTTCATCAATGGTTTTTCTCATATTTTGTATTTGAGGTATTGCTATATCAAGGAAGATTTCACTCTTTTTCTTTTGATCCTGAAAAATATCAGAAGACAAAATTTTCTGACCTTTATTCATATGAGGATTCACATTTGCTTGTTTACATCGATGCCATGACTCTGAAATTCTTTCGTTTATACGGTTCGAATCAAGGACTCCTTCATCAACAAACTTTTTCCATGTATGTAAGTAAAACGGTGAAGCTAACATTGTATCATCTCCCCTATTAATTGTTTTGGAGATTTATAAAACATACTTTTATTATAAAACTGAATAAAAGTGTTTTCAATACAACTAGAAAGATGACACAAATATGTTAATAATTTGAATATCTTAATAAGCTTCTTTATTCTTTTTTAGTAGAACTATATTTTGTATAATGGACGCAAAGAAAATACATAACCAAAACCACTTTTGTGGGTTGCCGTTTATAAAGAAAACTATCACCGCTATTGCAAATAAAATGGTGGATGCTAAACTAAAATATAATTTTGTTTTAATTCCCATTATTCCTCACCCCTCTATCACTTTACAGTACATACTAACTCTTCATTTTTTAACTCTAATATGTACTCCTGTAAAACATATTCTTTCCCGCCATGTTTTTCATACCAATCATGTATTCTTTTAACATGTATCTTGTCGCTTCTAATTTTTGATTCAATTTCTTTATACTGTTCATAACTATCATATTCCCATATTGCAAATACTTCAGTCGTACCATCATTATTATCTTTCATCCAGCGTCCTATTAAACGAGAACCATATTTTATTTGATTAGGTAAATTAGTATCATTGAAATGATCATTAAATATTTCTATGAATTCATTTTTTACTACATAGTATTTCCTTCTGTAAAACATACTTCTTCACCTCTTTTATGAAAAGTATCAGTAAACCTTCCCATTACTACCGTATTATAATACTTACCATCCGACAGTTTTTTATCATTTTTTAGAATACCTTCTACCTCCAAACCTAATTTTTTATAAAGTTGGATGGCTTTTTCATTTGTCTCTAACACTTGCAATGATATCTTTTTCACTTCATTTTCATCAGCCCACTGAATAGATTGTTGCAATAGACTCTTACCCATTCCATATCCCCAAAACTCTCTTAAAATACAAACACCAAACTCTACTTTATGGGATAACCTCTTCAAATTTGATCCTTCACATCTCGAAAATCCTACGATTCGGTTGTGCACTTCTGCAACTAAAAAAAGATTCTTCATCTCTTCACTATCTGTTTTTATTATTTTTTGAAACCCTATCTTATCAATAAACCCCTCTCCAGCTTCTCTATCCATATTTTCAGTTTCGCCATCGATCTGAACTCTAATTTCTGATAACTGCTCAGCATCCGTTTGAACTGCAGAACGAACTGTATAAGTTAATCCATTTATATGAAACTCTTGTCCTTTTATAATCATTTCAAACTCCTTTTAAATGAGGTCTATTGACGCTATTACAATTTCTTTACCTTGTTTCTCAAATTGTTGAATCGTTTCTTTACTAGCCCCTTCATCTGTTATTATAAGGTCAATTTCTATCAGTGACTCTCCTTTTATAAAGCAGTCTATTCCAAGTTTATTATGAGGAGCTAAACAAATATTTCTTCTAGCAATTTTACTTACTGTTTTTCCAAAATAAGCAACTTCCGGTGTCGCAGTACTTATACCATTCAATGAAATACCGCCACCTGTAGAGAAATAAAGATCAATAGAGAATCTACTTATCAATTCAGAGGCCAGTGTATCTGTCATATTTCCTGATGGTTTCACTTTTCCACCAATTAAGTACGTATCAATGTTCTTATATTCTCGTAACTTACTAGCAATTTCTAAAGCATTCGTAATAACTATAAATGATGTTTCAGGTACATACTTTAACATGGCATAATGAATGGAAGCCCCGCCAATAAAAACGGAATCTCCTTCTTGTATGTAGGATACAGCAACTTTCGCAATCGCATCTTCATCTATTGAACTATCACGATAACGTTTCGATGGTTCGGCAGCTAAGTTTCTCACTCGCGTAAGTTCAACTGCACCTCCGTGCGTTCTTTTTAATAAACTCTCTTTCTCCATAATGGATAGATCTCTTCTTATAGAATCAATAGACATATCAAAACTTTCCGCAAGATCCTTTGCGATTACTCTTCCATCTCTCTTAAGTAACTCTAAAATTTTCTCTCTACGCTCTTCAGTGAACATGTTATCACCACCATTATTGAAGATTCAGAAATTTAATCTTTATTTTAATTATATGCATGCTTTTTCTGTATTACAATATTTTCAATTCTTATTTATTCAGCTTTATACAGTTTTTCTCCCTCTTTCTATCCCATTAACTTGAAAACGAAATAAATGTATATTTGCATATTCCACAAACATACTTCCATTTACCTTCCTATTGATGTAAAATTATTCCTATGTTTTACTTTTTAATACAGAAAGGGATTACTATGAAATCTATAATTAAAGTAACTTGTACAGCATTATTATTTACAGGAATAATGGCAGGATGTAGTGGAAATACTGCACCAAAACAAGAAAAGAGCGCTTTTGAAAAGAATGCAATGCACTATGGGGAAATATTTAAAAACGAATACTATAGAGCAACTGTTGAAAATGCAAAATTCGATAAAATAGACAAAGAGTGGCGTCTCACAGCTCGCGTTACTATAAATAATGCTCGTGCTGACGGACAAACGATAGATCTTTCAGAAATAAAATATTTCATAAAAGATGAGAAAACGGGTGAAAAATACGAAGGTGAATTTATACAAAATGAAAATGCTAAAAAGGTTCCATCTGAGTTTTCTTTAACTACCGACATTGTATTTAATATGAAAACTTCTCCAAAAGATTTAAATAATATGTATTTATACATAGATAGCAAAGCTGCGCCGTTAACAGATACATATTGGAAACTTGATAATTTAGCATCTAAATAAAAAACAGTCATATAAGACTGTTTTTTGTTTGTAAAGTTATAAAGTTTACTAGTTACTTTTCTCAAGCAATACATCTTTTGCACAAATCGTCACTTCTTCAAATGGGCAATCAAATAAAACACCCAATTCGAAACCTTCATTAGTAAGATCTATTTCATGACATAACCACCAAGCACCTTCAAAATTTTCCGGAATAGAACATTTCGTTACGCCTGTAAAAGTTACTTCCAGTTTGTCAAATTCACTGAAAGTACCACTGCAATCTAAAGTTATGATTAGCGTATCTTTTGATCTTCTCTCTACTAATTTGACTATACTGTCATGTAGTGAGTATTCATGTAGTTGAACGACATTCTGCGCGAGCTTTTCTTTTATAGCATTATAATTATCTATATAAGCTTGTTCTAAATCATTCATTCTTTTCTCATAATCTTCTGTCCAATCAAGCATAAGTTTCTTTAACTTTTCTGATGGGTATTCTGACTTAATTGTATTGTCATGAATGTATGGATGTAGTGACTTAGGTAGAAACTTTAATAAATCTTCTTTCTTTTCTTCCACGTCTTCTCTCAAACTTTTCTTATAATCCATTCCTACCTTTTCGCTCTCTCGCAAAATCTCTTCCCATTCTTCTAATGTTTCTGAGAAAATTAAAAATCCAGATACTTGCATTTCTTTATACCAATCTTTATTGAAATACTGCAATGGCTTTCCTCCTAAAACATTTCAACATCCAACAAAAGCAATATATCTATTTATTATATCATTCCAATAGCTATTTTTTCTAAAGAATAAATGCAAAAATGTAAATATTCCGCCTATTATTTCTAAAACTTCAGAATATTTACAAAAATGCGAAATTAGAATACATTTTACATGTACAAGTTTTACCTGTACAAAAATCTAAACAAAAAGGGATGGTTATATGTTGAAGAAATTAGTAGCAGGGACATTAGTAGCAGGTTTTGCATTAACTGGAGGATTAGGAGTAGTAAGTGCTGCAAAAAAAGATAATACAATTAAATCATTTGATTATTTAAAAGTTGATGAAAAGAATGTTAATTCATTCACAAAATTAAGCGATCAATCAAAAAAAGACATCCAAATTACTATGGTACTACCTAAGCAAAATGAAAATGGAGATTGGTTAGCTTATGGCTTTACTAGCAGAGAAACATTGAATGCTTTTATTGAAAAGGATAAAAAGGCACTTAAAAATCAAATTAACCCTTTAGGTAGTGGTGCTGGTAGTACCGATTTTTATGAGCATCAAAATAAAGGTGGACAGTATATTTATTGGAGCAGTGGCTTTAAAAACCTACCTTCTAGCTGGAACGACAGAATTTCTTCTGTAAGTACAGCTTCACCTTCTGCAAGTTATTCAACAACGCTATGGGAACATTCTTCAACTCAAGGATATGGAAAAGGTGTCTCCTTTAGACACTCTGATTGGTATGGTCAAACTGCTAATTTAGCTGCAGATTGGAACGATATAACTTCAGCTATTGAAATTAAATAGTAACAGCGCATTTCAATTAAATAAGTGAAGAAGTTTCAAAATCACTATACTCTCATCGATTAAAAAAACATGAGAGTATAGTGATTTTTCTAGTACCTTTTTATACATATTGCTACTTAAATATTATTTACTAAAAAGACCAGTCATATTGGTCTTACCCCTGTCAAGTAGACAGTATGAAAAAGACTAAGCAGCCATCGAGATTCGATATTCTATCGGAGCTCGA
>NZ_JAWRYM010001040.1:0-245 GCF_046534555.1 Bacillus sp. SIMBA_074
ATATCAGAATCAGGATCCAGATCAGAGTGGGTATGCCAACAAGAGACCCGCGCGATATGAATATGAAGAATGGGTCGGAGCCGGTGTAGCCCTGCGCCGAACCATTCGAGATGAGATCTGCCACGCCGCGGTAGGCGGCCAGGGTGGCCAGAGTCGCGATCACGGAGTTCACGCGCCCAAAAACGATGATGCACCCGTTGATCACGCCGCAGATCACGCCGACCAGCATCGCCGCTGCGACGCCT
>NZ_JAWRYM010001041.1:0-245 GCF_046534555.1 Bacillus sp. SIMBA_074
CGCGACTCCACCGGCGCGGCCGAACGCCTCACTCGCGTGCTGTCCGGTTCCCGGTTCGCCGGCGAGCTGCTGGGCGGCATCCCCGAATCCGTGGCCTGGCTAGAGACCGAGGACGAGCTGCGCCCGCGACCCGCCGCCCTGCTGCGGGAAGAGACCGCGGCGATCCTGGCGCGCCACGAGTCCGTGGACACGGCGGCCGCCGCACTGCGGGCCATGCGCCGTCGCGAGGTGCTGCGGCTGGCCGT
>NZ_JAWRYM010001042.1:0-245 GCF_046534555.1 Bacillus sp. SIMBA_074
GTTATTCAAGACGAGATGAAGGAATACATACACTTTCCAATGGTTTTTTCAATGACATGGATCGTCATATGGAAGAGTTAAAGGAATACGATGTCGTCTACCTTCTGAGAAGTGAATTTACTAAATGAGCTTACAAGTGCAGGAGACAAGTTGAATCGAACTTGCCCTGCACAGTTTGTTTTTCATTCAAATTAAACGCAAAACTAAATTAAACGAATTAAAGAGAACACGATGAAATCTCCAAT
>NZ_JAWRYM010001043.1:0-245 GCF_046534555.1 Bacillus sp. SIMBA_074
CGGCACTGGCGGGCATCCATCGCCTGGACCTGCGCGGGGTCGAGCGCGTGGACAGCGCCGGCGTGGCCTTCCTCGCCGAGCTGGTCGCGCGCCTGCGCGCGGCAACGGCCGCCGAGCCGGTCCTGCTTGGCACCCCTACCGGCCTGTCGGAGCTGGCTTCGGCCTACCGGCTGACGCCCACATTGGAATTCCAGGCGCCCCCACCGCCTGCTGCGAGCTGACATGAACGTCCTTCGCCTCCCCTT
>NZ_JAWRYM010000153.1:0-391 GCF_046534555.1 Bacillus sp. SIMBA_074
GTTGCATATATTTCACTCCTCCGCTCATATTATCTGCTGATGGCATTAATCTATCCGCTATTGATTGGAACCTTTTAAATAAAAGGCTGTTTTCACATACTTTGTTGCTATTTACCAGGTAGTGAGTTGTGGTTGATTTCCCCTCCAGATGCTCGCTTTCCTTGGTGCGGGCGGTGAGCCTCCTCGGCGTAAACGCCTGTGGGGTCTCACCTGTCCCGCTGCTCCCGCAGGAGTCTCGCACTTCCGCTCCAATCAACCTTAAATAGTTTCGTTTTAAAAACAACAATCTTTACGAAAAGAGCCTAAAAAATAAACAAAGGGGATAGATCGCCTATCACCCTATTACACCATTGTTGTATCATTATTTAAACGCTGATCGATTAACAAAACT
>NZ_JAWRYM010001044.1:0-245 GCF_046534555.1 Bacillus sp. SIMBA_074
GGAAGGAACCAGCGAGTTTGTTACAAGCACTTGCAGGAAAGCAGGTAGTAGCTATTTTGCTAACACACGCCCACCTCGACCATATCGGTGGCCTCAATCAAGTAAGAGAGCTGACAAAAGCACCTGTCTACATTCATCCGCTGGAGCAAGAGTGGTTGACCAATCCGGATTTGAACGGTTCTAGTCGCTGGAATTTGCCACAACCAATCGTCTGTGAGCGTGCCGAGCATGAGCTACGTGATGAG
>NZ_JAWRYM010001045.1:0-245 GCF_046534555.1 Bacillus sp. SIMBA_074
GTGACAATTTCCTGCTTGACCTCGCCTTTCAGCTCATCGATCGCTTCCTTGAGCATCTGGCTGTACAAATCAAATCCGACTGTGTTGATAAAGCCATGCTGTTCTGCACCGAGCAAATTACCCGCACCGCGAATCGACAAGTCGCGCATGGCGATCTTGAAGCCGGAGCCAAGCTCGGTAAACTCCTTGATGGCCTGAAGACGCTTTTCTGCTACCTCTGTCAGTACCTTATCACGCTGGTACGT
>NZ_JAWRYM010001046.1:0-245 GCF_046534555.1 Bacillus sp. SIMBA_074
GGTGCCGCCCTGGCTGAGTGCGACGATCGCCGAGCCGGCCGAGGTCACGTCACCCGAATGCAGGAAGTAGGTGATCGTGCCGCCGTCGCCGCCGTTGGTGCCGTTGGGCCCGGTGACGTCGGTATCGGTCGCCTGCGCGTTGCCCAGCGGCTGGGCCGCATTGCCGCCGATGGCCTGCATCAGGATCGCGGTCGTGCCCGGCGTGGTACTGGTCCATGGATTGCTGCTGTAGACCGATGTCCATT
>NZ_JAWRYM010001047.1:0-245 GCF_046534555.1 Bacillus sp. SIMBA_074
TTGTAATCAAGGGGGTTTTTTTATGTCGATGGCATATGATGAATATATGAAACAAATGGTGAAGCCAATGCGTGCGGAACTGGTGCAAGCAGGTTTTGAGGAGTTGGAATCCGCTGAAGCGGTTGAAAACTTTATGGGTTCAGTAGAAGGTACGACACTTGTCGTCGTAAATTCAGTTTGTGGCTGTGCTGCCGGGTTAGCCCGTCCAGCAGCTACCCAAGCCGTACTCCAAGCAGACAATAAGC
>NZ_JAWRYM010000154.1:0-391 GCF_046534555.1 Bacillus sp. SIMBA_074
CGTTGCTTCCCTCCCGGACAGAAGGAAAGCGGTCCCCGCTGCCTATGATTTTGGCTATTCTGCTCTGGGGAGGACTCGCATATGCTGGTTATGCTTTTGCCGTTCATACGTTGGACAAGCAGCAGCAATTTGTGAACCAGCAAATTCAACAGGTGCATGAAGAGAACCAAAAACAGGTGCGAGTGCTAGGCGAACAATTGACAATGGTTCAGGATGAAATGAAAAATGTGCAATCTGGACTTACAAATTTGGAAGAAGATTTGGAATTGACTGGAGCGACAATTGGAGGAACGAATAAGACCAAGGAGGCCCTTCAGGATCGAATTGATCAGTTGAACAAGCAACTGGTGGATTTGAAAGCATCTTTGAAAAAACTGGAGGATGCTGCCCG
>NZ_JAWRYM010001048.1:0-245 GCF_046534555.1 Bacillus sp. SIMBA_074
CTCGTGGGTCGCGGGGTCGTAGCCGAAGCCGGTGCCCAGGAGCGCTCCCGCCGGAGTCTCCTCGGTCACCGCGAGCCGGCTCCCTTCCCACCATGCCCCGTGGCCACGGGCTGCCGTGAAGATCTCCCCGAGCGCGGGCGCGTTGACGGCGGCGGCGAGTGCCACCCAAGTCTCCGGGTCGGGTTCGCCCTGCACCGCGGCGATGCTGACGTTGTACGCCGGGATGCCGTAGGCGTAGTTCACCG
>NZ_JAWRYM010001049.1:0-245 GCF_046534555.1 Bacillus sp. SIMBA_074
GTCGTGATTCCCTATGCCAATCCGGATGGGATCGCCCTTCATCAGGAGCTGGTGAAAGAGAATCCGTATTGGAAGCATCACGCCGCCCGCTATAACGCAGTGGGTCTGGAGTATACGAATCATCGCTTTAAACCGAGTATTTTTGGTGAATCACGAGTTGTCCCGCAGCTATTTTATCGCTGGCTGCCTGATGTGATTATCGATGATCACGGAATTCCTTCTCATGAGTGGACGCAGCCTTTTGC
>NZ_JAWRYM010001050.1:0-245 GCF_046534555.1 Bacillus sp. SIMBA_074
TGGCGGTACGACCCGTCGCGAGTGGCAGGAAATGCACAACCAGATGCACGGCCATTTCATGGGCCATGACCCTGATCGTCTCCGCTACGGCGCTGTCCTCGGTGACGGCCAGAAACTGATCGCCGATTGGTCGGCCGGAATGTTCGACTCCCCACCGGAGCGGCACACCCTCACGCAGACCGGCGGAGGCGGTGGAGGCGGCGAAGACAGCTACCGGTTCGACGACGCCCTGTGGCTGTGGCCGC
>NZ_JAWRYM010001051.1:0-245 GCF_046534555.1 Bacillus sp. SIMBA_074
GCTGTCGCGATGCAACAGCTCAGGGCGGACCACATCGGCGACCGCCTGGTGGTCGACCAGCCGGGTCCACGTCGAGGACGCCCCGGCCCGTCGCCAGATCTCCGTGATCGCCACCAATCGGCCCGCGGTCGCCGGCCCCACCCCGGGAAGCCGCTCGAGGCGGGCGAAATCCATCGTCGCAAGGCCGGGAAAGCCGCCGGTCCTCCGGAGGACCGACCGCGCCAGGGCGAGAACGCTCCGACCGG
>NZ_JAWRYM010001052.1:0-245 GCF_046534555.1 Bacillus sp. SIMBA_074
CTGCCATAAATCGCTGTTACGTGAGAACATTTCTGTTTTCACACCGCAGCGCTCTTCTGCAATGACATTCAAATAGAGCAGCATTTCTGCTTTTTGAGCAGAGCCCTTTGCAAAATCAGCGGTAAAAGCTGCATAGTCCACTTGGAAATCAGGTGCATGAGCCCTTCCCCATTCTCTGATTTGCGCAAGCTGTGGACGGTCAATTTGACCTGCCAGCATGTTGGTTGCTTCAGTACCCAATTGTG
>NZ_JAWRYM010000155.1:0-391 GCF_046534555.1 Bacillus sp. SIMBA_074
AAGAGCTGATCCGACAGCGATCGGAATCCCCCCGCCAACAATGCCGTTTGCTCCCAAATTGCCTTTATCCACATCCGCTATGTGCAGCGATCCGCCTTTACCACGGCAATATCCCGTTTCTCGGCCGAATAGCTCTGCCATCATTCGATTGGCTTCTGCACCCTTGGCGATGCAATGACCATGTCCACGGTGCGTGCTAGTGATCTTGTCCCGGTCTTCTAAAACCGCAATGGCACCTGCTGCGGACGCTTCCTGTCCCACACACAGGTGAGTCGTTCCATGGATCAGTCCTTTGGCAAAAAACTCATCTACCTTCTCGTCGAAAAAGCGGATCAGCATGTACCACCACTTGAATTAGTATGGCTTCGCTATGTAATTGCTCTTTTCACAT
>NZ_JAWRYM010001053.1:0-245 GCF_046534555.1 Bacillus sp. SIMBA_074
CTACTGTTCGGAGAAAAGGACAGCTGACCGCAATCGAGCACTCGCCTGGTTCCTGAAGGATAGCGGCATTTTGACCACGGATGTAGAGGAGACCTTGGATCTATACTTTCGTTACTGTTCGATAGAGGTAACGGCCAAGGATGTTGCCAGGATGGGGATGGTCCTTGCCGCAGACGGAATGGATATGCAAACAGGGGAGCGGCACTTCCCAGAGGAGGTTGCGCGTATTTGCAAGACATTCATGG
>NZ_JAWRYM010001054.1:0-245 GCF_046534555.1 Bacillus sp. SIMBA_074
TAAATCACGTAATGGGAATCGTGCATGTTGTCGCAAGATTAATTAGAAAAGCAGACGGGACCCGCGGATTTATTTTCGAAGGTAACCAGAGTATTTTTGCCAAGAATCATTTAGATGATCGTAAAGGCTGCATTCAAGAAGAATTATTAGTATAAAACACAAATGAAAATACAGGGGGAAATAAATAATGTCATTCTTTAAATTTGATGAAGATAACACAAGCACAGGATTTGAATTAGTAGCTG
>NZ_JAWRYM010001055.1:0-245 GCF_046534555.1 Bacillus sp. SIMBA_074
TTGTCTGAGCAGCCTTGTCCCAATTCTGTACACCATAGCCGCTTGGATACATGGATTGCAGCGTTAACCTCGGGTCCGCAATAGCCTGTGTACCATTGCTTCTGCCGTAGCCAGCAGCCCCTGTGACTGCTCCGCTAGGCTCTTCCCAATCTCCTACTGCCAATGCTCCCTTGCGCGGTTCGTAGGCAATCTGGTAATTCTCCCAATCAACTTTCTCAAGGTCTCTCCAATCACCGCCTGCAGGT
>NZ_JAWRYM010001056.1:0-245 GCF_046534555.1 Bacillus sp. SIMBA_074
TGATTTTAGTTCATCTTCATACAGCCAGAACCGGAAACGAGAAGGGGAACCATTATTCAATATTTGCAAAGACGGCAAGATCTTCTTTATTGCCAACCACTAAAAGCATATCTTTTTCTTGGATATCCTGATCGGGTGATGGTGCTATGATAATTTCCCCATTACTCACGATGGCAATGACGCTGATATTATATTTTGCGCGTAAATCCAGCTCCCTGAGGCTTTTTCCCTTCATGCTCATGGGG
>NZ_JAWRYM010001057.1:0-245 GCF_046534555.1 Bacillus sp. SIMBA_074
TTGACGAAGGTCATCCTACCATACATCTTACCAGGTATCTTTGCTGGTTTTTTTATGGCTTTGACTTATTCACTTGATGATTTTGCGGTTACGTTCTTTGTGACCGGTAATGGCTTCTCCACTCTATCAGTGGAAATTTATTCATTGGCCCGCCGTGGTATTTCATTGAATATCAATGCACTATCGACACTGCTGTTCGCCTTGACACTATTGTTGGTTGTCGTTTATTACTTTATAACTCAACG
>NZ_JAWRYM010001058.1:0-245 GCF_046534555.1 Bacillus sp. SIMBA_074
AATGTCAAGTAATGCGTTTCTTGCCATTGTTCCATCCACCTCGCTTAAATCTATTATAACAGCACATGCTTATTTTGTCAAAGAAATAAAAAATTATAGCAATCCAGCCGATATTTTGTCAACGGGGTTTTTTTCATGAAATACGTAGATTTTTGTCACTAATATCGTCACTAAATGCTGAATACATAAAAAAACCCCATTTTTGGCGTAATTAGCCCAAAAACGGGGAGGCATTTTCATTTTTT
>NZ_JAWRYM010001059.1:0-244 GCF_046534555.1 Bacillus sp. SIMBA_074
GCCAGCCGCCGAAGGTGGGGTAGATGACTGGGGTGAAGTCGTAACAAGGTATCCGTACCGGAAGGTGCGGATGGATCACCTCCTTTCTATGGAGCATTACACAGATTGCATTCTTTCCGGTTTTGAGGGTACATCACTCTCGTCTTATAATCCCTTTTCGGGTTATAATGGGGCTGTAGCTCAGTTGGGAGAGCGCCTGCCTTGCAAGCAGGAGGTCATCGGTTCGATCCCGTTCAGCTCCACC
>NZ_JAWRYM010000156.1:0-389 GCF_046534555.1 Bacillus sp. SIMBA_074
GGATGATGTATATATTGCCAGACTTTCAGCTCCAGATTTCCAGTTCAAAGATGGAAAATATACGAGGGAACAGTTAATCGATCTTGCACTTCGCGTAATTAATGGCGCATTGGAAGGCAAACCAGAAGACCTTGTCGTCACTACACACCTATGTCGTGGGAACTACCAGTCGACTTGGGCGTTTGAAGGAAGCTATGCCCGTATCGCCCCAACTTTATTGGCAAAAGAATCAGTGGATGGATTTTTCTTGGAATATGATGATCAACGCTCAGGAGATTTCAAGCCATTGGAATACATTCCAAATGGCGGTGCACGGGTCGTACTGGGTGTCGTCACTTCAAAAAATGGAGAAATCGAAGACAAGGAAGCTGTTAAGGCACGCATTGAAG
>NZ_JAWRYM010001060.1:0-244 GCF_046534555.1 Bacillus sp. SIMBA_074
GGCCATCTTGGCCCTTGCTGTAACGGTATGGTGCTTTTCTATTTTGCTGGCCTTTATCTGGGGACGGAGGTATCGCTAATGCCAGTGACTGTTATGTACACGTACTTGGGATTGGGTACACTCTTCATCTTTATTGCCTCATTTGTGATAGGCAAATATATAGCCAGCACTTCAAAACCTAAGCTGTTTGTATCAGGTGTTTGGTGGAGAAAATGGGAGCAGTCCTTACACGCGGATGAGGACG
>NZ_JAWRYM010001061.1:0-244 GCF_046534555.1 Bacillus sp. SIMBA_074
AGCCCGGAATGCGGGTCATTGTGCCATTCGGTCCAAGAATGGTGCAGGGGTTCGTCACCGGATTAAAAGCTAAAAGCGACTTTGCGAAATTACGATATATAAAAGAACCAATGGATTTGGAGCCCATCCTTAATGATGAGTTGCTTCAGCTGGGTGACTGGTTGACCAAAGAGGCCATGTGTTTTAAAATTTCAGCCCTACAGGCCATGCTTCCGGCAGCAATGAAAGCAAAGTATGAAAAAGT
>NZ_JAWRYM010001062.1:0-244 GCF_046534555.1 Bacillus sp. SIMBA_074
CTCGTCATCGGTCGATTCGGGCAGGGTGCGGCGGCATCAGCCTTCTCGCCGTCGTCGTCGGCTGCCGTTGCCCGGCTCACCGACGATGCCACCCGTGGGAAGTACTTCGGTCGCTACGGCTCGTGGAAGAGCCTCGGCTACGCGCTCGGCCCGCTGATCGGCGCCGTGCTCGTGGTCTGGGGTGGCATACCCGCGCTGTTCTGGGCGCTCGCGGTGCTCGGGCTCGGCGCTGCGGTGTGGGTCG
>NZ_JAWRYM010001063.1:0-244 GCF_046534555.1 Bacillus sp. SIMBA_074
CTGCAAACACTAGCTCGGTAGGCTTAACGGCATCATAGGGCTTGACGTTGAGCGATATGGCAAGTCCTGTGTACTCGCCTATTCGTTCGAGCCAAGCGTTATCCATCGCACGCACTTTGAACAGCCATCCGTTGGGCGGACCGCTCTCATCGGTATGTAGAATTTGGCTGGCCGCCACCAATGCGGGCCACTGTTCGATATACAGCGCCGTCGGGTCGACTTGCTCAGCCATCGCCGATTGCAT
>NZ_JAWRYM010001064.1:0-244 GCF_046534555.1 Bacillus sp. SIMBA_074
CTATTTGCAGCAGGCATCCAGCTATGAACGCATGTTTTCGTTGCCAACGACGACATTGCCAGTCGTCTTTTCATTGTACGATGTAAAAGATATTCAGGCTGCAGCGCAGCAAGTGAAAATCCCCGAGCCCATCATCTATTTTCTCTACCGAATGAAGCAGGAATTGGAAGCTAAAGAATACATTTTGTCCGATCGTCGCTGGAGCAAAATTGCTCATGTATGGAAAACATCGGCTGCCCTGCAT
>NZ_JAWRYM010001065.1:0-244 GCF_046534555.1 Bacillus sp. SIMBA_074
GACAGAGATTACCGCGATTCCACAGGTAACGTTGATAAAAAGCATAAGCCACAGCAAGTAAAAGCGGCGCGTCTTGATCGCTTCGTTAGCTGTTAATTGAGACAGATCTTGCTTAATTTTTTTGGTACCCGCCCCATCAACTGAATAGCCCTCTGGTAGCCATCCTTTTGGAGGAGGTGCAAGGTATTGTGCGGCTGAGATCATCACAACAAAATAAATAACGCCCAAGATGTAAAACGTATTG
>NZ_JAWRYM010000157.1:0-389 GCF_046534555.1 Bacillus sp. SIMBA_074
GTAGTTCCGACATAAGGAAACAGCCATAGTAAACCAATTCCTATCGTGAACATGCAAAGGATGCCCCAACCTATGAAGCTTAGGTGCATAAGGAAATACTTCCATTTCAAGCCCTTCATTCTTTTTTTGCTTTCTGTAATGGCTTCAAGCACGGTGTATTCTGGATGATCCTTCAATAAGAAAAACACCTGCGAATAGGCGATGCTTTTGATGATACCGGGAATGATTAATAATAATGACCATAAAAAAATGAAAATAGCTTGTAAGATGGATGCCCCAATAAGCTTGAAAGAAGTTTTTCCATCTTTATAGATAGCGAATACTTCTGGAATATCAGGGTTTCCTTCCCTAACCAAATTCAAGTAGAACCAAGTGGTTGAAATGGTGAG
>NZ_JAWRYM010001066.1:0-244 GCF_046534555.1 Bacillus sp. SIMBA_074
GCCAGCTCCGCGGTCTCGTCGACTTCTCGCCGGACGCGGCGGACCAACTCGACGCCGACAGGATTCTCACACGCATCGTCCGAGCTGCCGCCGACCTCATCCAAGCCCGATACGGCGCGCTGATCGTGATCGACGCGGCCGGCGCTGTCGAGCGATTCATCCACGTGGGCATCGACCAGCGAAGTGCGGCCGCGATCGCCGATCCGCCCGAGCCGGGGACCCTGTTCCGCGCGGTGGTCGACAG
>NZ_JAWRYM010001067.1:0-244 GCF_046534555.1 Bacillus sp. SIMBA_074
GGCGTAATCAACGCACTGCAAGTGCTGAATCCGTTGTTTGTGCAGGGTGCGGGATATGTTGAGCAGCTCGCAGCCGGGTTCGCGTCGTGGACCTCTAACGGTGGGCTTGAGAAGTTCACCACCTACGCAATGGGTGTGCTGCCGCAGGTTGGCGCCACTCTCGGATCTTTGGCAACGCTGGCGTTCCATGTGGTCGACGGGTTCTCGGCGTGGGGCGGCCCGATTCTTACGGTGCTCAAGGCTG
>NZ_JAWRYM010001068.1:0-244 GCF_046534555.1 Bacillus sp. SIMBA_074
GGGTTCACCGCACCGAACAGCACGTCCGCTGTCGCCGATCCGCCCGCCTGGCCGAGCAGCCACGCCTCGACCATCGCGGGGACACGCCCGGCGAACGGCAGGGCCACGACTCCCCCGTTCGACAGGACGACAACGGTCCGCGGGTTCGCCGCGACCACCGCGTCGATGAGCGCCAGCTGTTCGGCCGGGAGGTCGATGTCCTCGCGGTCGTAGCCCTCCGACTCGAGCCGTGCGGGCAGGCCTG
>NZ_JAWRYM010001069.1:0-244 GCF_046534555.1 Bacillus sp. SIMBA_074
CGCACATTTACTCGTGAGTTTCGCACGTTTACTCGTGAATTCATGCTACACTCTTGATTTCGCGCTGTTTACTCGTGGGGTTCGGCTATTTACTCGTAAGTTTTGCACGTTTACTCGTGAATTCCGCACATTTACTCGTGAGTTTCGCACGTTTACTCGTGAATTCATGCTACACTCTTGATTTCGCGGTGTTTACTCGTGGGTTACTCCAGTCACGCAAAAAAAGGACCTAATTTGGCCCTTT
>NZ_JAWRYM010001070.1:0-244 GCF_046534555.1 Bacillus sp. SIMBA_074
GACCACGGAGTAGAGGAACGTCAGCGTGACCGCGCCGAAGGTGAACGTCGCCGCGCCGGCCGCAGCGATGGCTGCACGTAACAGCACCAGCGCCGTCGCGTCGTTCAGGAGGCTCTCACCCTCGAGGATCGCCACCACCCGGGGCGAGATGCCGGCGCGCTTCACGATGCCGGTCGCGACCGCGTCCGTCGGGCTCACGATGGCCCCCAGCGCGACCCCCCATCCCAGTCCGAGCCCGGGGATG
>NZ_JAWRYM010000158.1:0-387 GCF_046534555.1 Bacillus sp. SIMBA_074
GGTGGAATGGCGTATGGGAAGTATTTCGAGTGCAGAATTGAATCAGAGCAGCACTGAAACAGGTCACGATACCGAGAAGTTCGGGTATAAGCAGGAGCTGCATCGTGGACTGACATTAAAAGACCTCATCATTTATGGTTTAATCACCATGCTGCCGATCGCGCCCATTGAGGTGTATGGACTTGTAGCAGGTGCAAGCTTTGGGATGGTTCCGTTTGTATACATGATTGGGATCATTGCGATGGTATTTACCGCGCTGAGCTACAATACGATGAGTAGGGAGTTTCCCATTTCAGGTTCTGTCTATTCCTATGTACAGCGTGGTTTGAATCCACATGTAGGATTTGTAACAGGCTGGCTGATCATGATCGATTACAGTATGTGTCC
>NZ_JAWRYM010001071.1:0-244 GCF_046534555.1 Bacillus sp. SIMBA_074
GCGAGATACCAACAATCGAATCCTCCGGGATGCCTACCTCTACCAGCGCGTCGAGAATTCCGCCGATGCCCGCCGGGTCAGCGCCCACCTTGTCGAGTAAGCCCGCGTCGTGAACCTGCTTGACCCGCGCCGCGACCTCCAACACGTCGTCGCCGATCTGCTCACACACGGTCAGGTCGCCATCGCGTTCGAAGTCGCGCAGCGTCGACGCAATATCCTTTCGCCGTTCGAATACGGTTTTGTG
>NZ_JAWRYM010001072.1:0-244 GCF_046534555.1 Bacillus sp. SIMBA_074
GTGATAACAAAAAAAGGCCCGATTATCTCAGGCTTTCTTGCCCCGGCGTCAATTACGAGGCACGTCCAAACTAGATAAACCTAACAATTTGGTGATACCGCATTTACCGGAGCTCACACGCGAAAGTAGAATAATGAGTAGGGTCTTTGAATGCCACCTGCCATCCACCACCTTTGTCTTACAATCAACGAATATACATTCTTAATCTTGCTAATAACCGTAGGATAATTTCCGTCCATATCCC
>NZ_JAWRYM010001073.1:0-244 GCF_046534555.1 Bacillus sp. SIMBA_074
CAAGCCTGCCGCCAAGTCCTCAATGACGGTTTCACCATTGGATGGCAGAGCCAGTCGCTTTCGGTAGCGTGCCAAAAACTCGCCTTTCAAATCGGCAATCGCCATGTCCAGTGTGGTACCCTCAAAAATCACCCCTGCAATCGCATACGCCTGGTAATTGTATTCCAAGAGAATCGGCTTTCGCCCGCCTTTGGAATCTCCCATCCCTACCTCGTGCAGAAGACCTTCTTGAATCATCTCTTCT
>NZ_JAWRYM010001074.1:0-244 GCF_046534555.1 Bacillus sp. SIMBA_074
GCGTAAGTCCGTTTTCTTCGGTTGCCAACAGGCTCATAAAGCCTTTACATATTTGTATGCGAGACATCCACACAAGTTTCAGCAATCTTCCCATAAAAATCGGGAGGAGTGTATAGCAGTATTATTTATTATGGATGAATTACAGAAATGTAAGGTTCATTCTTTGTTTCGTAAGTTAAATCGATGGTTTACATATCCTTGATCGGTATAAACTACATACAAGAGCAACAACCTCGGATGCTTC
>NZ_JAWRYM010001075.1:0-244 GCF_046534555.1 Bacillus sp. SIMBA_074
CGGCGTGAATCGCAACACCGCTGTGGCTGCGTACCGCCAGCTCGCTCAGGCCGGTCTCGTGGTCTCGCGCGGGCGTGCCGGCACCGTGGTCGCGGGCCACGAAACCGTGGCGCAGGAGGGTTACGCCCCCGACACTGTCCTCCGGGACATCGGCACCGGCAACCCGGACCCACGCCTCATCCCCGATCCGGCACCCGCACTGATGACCATCGCCTCGCGCCCCGTCCTCTACGGCGAGCCCGTG
>NZ_JAWRYM010001076.1:0-244 GCF_046534555.1 Bacillus sp. SIMBA_074
ATTCAGTTTTACTGTCCTTGGTTTCACTTTGGTATCAAAACAGCATCAGTAGTCCGACCCAAATGGAGGGGAAATACAGCCGGAAACCGTGAAGTCGGTTACCTTCGTTTGTGTTCGAAAATGATACCTGATCACATTGATATGCAATGTTTGTGAGTAAATATCATTCCTGTGTCTCATGTTTATCTTTTTCTCATTGTCTAAATCTTCCGACTCCCGTTATATGATTTAGTTGCACATGCAT
>NZ_JAWRYM010001077.1:0-244 GCF_046534555.1 Bacillus sp. SIMBA_074
GCGGAGCGAGGCGCACCACGCCGTCCTCCTCGCGGACCAGCCCGGGGACCGCGACGCCGACGCCGGCGACGCGCGTCGCCGCTGCGAGGTCGGGACGGAGTCCGTCGATGACCGCGGACACGATGGCGACGGCCTCCGCAGCGGTCGGGATGTGGCCGGTCGGGTACCGCACCCGCCGGCGGACGGCCGCATCCAGCCCGACCACTCCGACGGTCACGGCGTCGATCTCCGGGTTCACCGCCAG
>NZ_JAWRYM010001078.1:0-244 GCF_046534555.1 Bacillus sp. SIMBA_074
CGTGGACGACCGCTGGTTCGGGGACTGGATCGGGTACTCCGCCGCCGCCACCCTGGCGTCGGTGCTGCTCATCCTGGCCAACCCGATCAGCGGCTACCCGCGGACCGTCGCGTCCGCCGGCCTCGTCCTCGCGCTCTTCCCGGTCTACTGGTTCCTCGCCCGGCCCAGCCGGGCCGGCCTCCAGAAGAACAGCTGGCGCGCCTGGCTGTATGTCGGGATCGCGACGGCCGTCTACTTCGTCGCG
>NZ_JAWRYM010001079.1:0-244 GCF_046534555.1 Bacillus sp. SIMBA_074
GCGGTCGTGCTCTCGGTCGGTCTGGTGCGTCGCGCGCTCGACCGCGCGTCCGGGATCGTCGGTCTCCTGGTCGCGCTCGGCGCCACGGCGGCGCTGTCGACCCTGTCGAATCCGTTGTACGCGGCGTGGGCGACGGTTCCGATCGCGGTGCTGCTCGCGCTGCTGACCATCCGCTCGCGGCAGCGGTCGCGCTTGACGCTGCTCCTCGGGGTGCTCCTGATCGGCACGGCTCTCGGCTTCGTCG
>NZ_JAWRYM010000024.1:0-76343 GCF_046534555.1 Bacillus sp. SIMBA_074
TCTGTTCCCGTTCCGCCTCCTGGGTTTCCTCCTGGATCTGTTCCCGTTCCGCCTCCTGGGTTTCCTCCTGGATCTGTCCCCGTTCCGCCTTCAGGGTTTCCTCCTGGATCTGTCCCCGTTCCGCCTTCAGGGGTCCCTCCGTTACCATTGTTATCCTGTTCCGTTTTTTGAATGATAGGTTTTTTAGCAGTGTGTACTAGCGGCATTATTCCATACTGCGTTTTATTAACTACATTTTCCACCTTGCTATTTTTGGATTGTGTTCCTTCATCCTCTTTTTTAGGCTCTTCTTTTCCAAAACTAGTTTCTTTTTCGTAATTTCCATTTAATCTCCATTCCCATGTTACTGGAGAGAAAACATCTATATTGATGCTTGGATCTATTAACTTCACATGAAGGTTAATTTTTAAATCCCCTTCATTACGGGCAGGTATTGTAACTGCTCCGTTTTGAAGAAATTCACTTGTATGATCCACATCATCAATATACAAAGATCCTGTACTTCCGTATAGTTCAAAGCCACTTGGAATACTTATGTTCATAGTTTGAGGTGATTCCATCTTGATTACTTTCGCTGTATCACTAAATGTAATTCCATCCTTAGAAAGACTATTCTTTACTTCTTTAATTGAATTTCCTAAAGAGATTTTATTTACAGGATCATAATTAAAGTTATTTTCTTTATTATATTTATTTGTAAATTGAATTACATTTTTCAGTTGTAATTTCGTTTCATCTGGCAAGTCACTTTGAACTATTTCTTCCATATTTAAACTAGGTAATTTTGTAATTAAATTCTCGATTTGTTGCTTTATTCGAACATCTGGTTGTTTCATTAACGTATTTATAAATACTTCTTGTTGTCCATCATTTGAAAGAGACTTCTGTAATCGTTTATTTATCGTTGCTTGAATGTCACTCTCTAACTTCCCTGCAAGTTCTGTATCATATTCTGATACTTGTTTTTTTACATCTGTTAAATATTTTTGAATTGCTGAAGCATCAGCTAAAATATTTGGTTCTTTCTCTGAAAGCATAAATTGATTTGCAATAATTTTATTTGCCGATTCCAGTGAGCTTAACTGCTTTAAAGCATCACCTGCACCCATCTCACTCATAGATTGATTAAATTGACTCGAAAAATTATTAGCTAACAAATTATTATCAGATTGCATTTTTTGAAAGTTATTAAAACCTTCCAAATAAGTATTATTAGATTTATTTCCTTCATCTAATGTTTGACCAAACCCTTTTAAGACATCCTGAAATCCTTTAAAACTATTAACAGAAATTCCTGTATAGTCTTGTACCGTTTTAAATTGATTTGTATAATTTGCCAACGGACTATGTACATCTTTTTTGTATATATTTGTTTGAGTGTTTCCTTTTTCAATTATTTTACCTATATTATCTTGTGCGCCTTGCAATTTTCCGATAATACTTGCAAAATAAACATCAATTATTTGTTTATTAAAGTCCTCCAAAATCATAGAAGCTGTATTTTCAGCTTCAGCTTTCAAATCTTTATTCCCAGTCGCGTTTACTTTGTAGTTTAACGTTAATTTCTCCGGCAGTTCTGAATCAATCGCAACGGCCTTCCTAGAAAAATCATTAGGTATTACAATCATCATATTGTAATTATTATTTTTCAAACCATTTTCTGCTACTCCGCGACTAACTACGTACCATTCTTGTTTCGTATTTTTATTTACATTTTTAACAAATTGATCTCCAAACGCTATTTTATTCCCTTCAAATACAGTTCCTTGATCTTCATTTACTAATGCAACTGTCATTTTTGGCGTGCTATTCTCATTAGCTTTCTTAACATTTTGATTTAATGCTAAATAGGAGACTCCTGTTGATAGCACAAGAGCTAAAATAATAAACAACAAGATGCTCCACTTAAACTTTTTCACTACTTATCACTCCTGCGGCTGCGAGTCTATTAAGTTAAGGACTCATTATCTTACTCTAGTTTTAAAGCAATTTAGCCATACAACAAAAGTTGCATGGCTAAATTATATATTTCTTTTGCCCGTTTTTATTGTAGACCGAAATTACGAGAAAGATCTTCGTCGTGTCTAGCAACAGCCTCTGCAGTTTTATTAAGCTGCATATTAATTTCTTGTAATAGCTCTGCGAAGTTTTGTACTTTTGGTTTTAATTGATTGAACTGTTGATCAAAACCTTCGAAAGCACGACCTTCCCATTCTCCTCTTAATTCATTTTGTAAGTTTTGTAACTGACGTAAAATGTCCTCAATTTGATTTGCACCTTGTCCATATCGAGTCGCTTTTGATTTAAGCTCCTCTGGTGACATACGAATTTGTCCTGCCATTATTAAATCCCCCTTAAAATTTTAAAATAGTAAAATTAACCCAAAATCAATTCTACAAATTGATTATATCAATAATTTAAAAATTTCTAAACAAAAAAATGATATTTTTCCAAAATTTCTCTTTTAACATAATAACATTATATTATATAATATAAATTTATTGTTTTTTTAAAAGGACTGCTAAGCGTTTCTACCTCTATTTAATAATAAAAAGAAAACTTTTTTTACCAAAAATTCAGAATATAACCTTTACAAATTACATACTCATTTTCTTTTTCTTGTTTCTTCGCCCACTTAAAATCGTTTTCTCACTTCAACGTCATGATTACTTGTCTTTCAACGAAGCCAAAATCTTCGTACATTTCTTTTGCAAAGTTCCCTGTAAATACATTCAAGCGAATTTCTGAATACTTTTCTTGTAGTTCCTTGATCCCAGCTTTCATTAGTTTTCGTGATAATCCTCTCCCGCGATACTCTGAAAAAACATACAATTCATAAATAAAACCGAGTTTTTCACGAGAGAAATAGTCCACATTTTCTCCTATTAGTATCCATCCCACTACTTTATTTTCTTCCTTTGTAACTATATAATATGCCCCTTTTTCTACTAAAGGTTTTGTAATTTCAATCGCTTTTTCCGTACTTAGTTGACAATTTCCTCTCGTTCCTTCGAAAAGTGATTGAGCTGCATAATGTAATATTTGTTTCGTTTCTTCCTCATCCGCTTTTGTAATCATTCCTTTCTCCCTCCTGCCCTCTAATCATCATTGAAATACCATTTTCAAGACCGTCTGACTCAATTACAATTGCCATCAATCCTTTTTCCGTACTCGTTTCATGTAACTCGCCCTTCGCCCAAAACGCAGCTTGTCCAGCTCCTATCTTCACTTTTTCTTTATCTGATCCGCAAACAAATCCTTCTCCTTGTACAATTAGAAGCAGTTGAGATACAACTGCTTCATGATATCCAATAACTCCATTCGGTTGTAGATGCATAGAACCGATATGTATATTCCCTTGATGTTTTAATATTTTTGACATTATAAAGTTAGATTGAAATGCTGATATATGCTCTCCCACTTTTTCACTGAAATCAAAAATTTTCATTTCTGATCCTCCTTATATGTATAAAACCATTCTCACTGTTTGCAGCATATGTCCTTCGAAATCTTCTTCAAATTGCTCTAAAGCCGCAAAACCTTTTGCTTCATAAAATCGTTTTCCTTTTTCATTTTCCGCTTCTACATGAATGTACATTTTTCGAATCCCTTTTAACGTCTTGATCCCTTTTTGTAACAAAGCTGTCCCTATCCCTTTCCCTTGCTGATCTGGCAACAAATAAATTGCACCTAATTCTGCTTCGTTTTGCAGTCTAATTGGCGAAAAATTTGCAAAGCCAATTACTTCTCCCTCTTCTTCCGCAACAAATAAATGTGTATTTTCAAGGCGATATTTCATTTTTTCATCGGAATACGCTTCATTTAAAAAGTTGTCTTGAATCTCTCCCGGAATAATTCCTTCGTAAGTATCATGCCAAGCTATTTTCGCTACGTTTTGTACAGCATGAATATCTTCTTGCTTCATCTCTCTAATTACATATGTCATCTCGATGTCTCCATTCTCTTTAAATTATATTCTGTTAATATACTAGAAGAAATGACAAAATCATTTTCATAATTTACCTTAATTAATTTTAACTTCTCAATCGAAGCTAGTGTAACATCAAACTTTTCATATATATATTCCATTACACTTAAAAATTGATTTAAATTTAACCCATTTGCAATCGTGCAATGCGGCACCCATTTTCCTGGTACGTAATATGACTGTAGATTATCATGAAAAACTTTGAAATAATCATGATAAGAATGATGAAGTCTTAATAACTCATCGGTAATGGTTGGTGCTAGAAAGATCGTTCCGTTAGTAGGAAAAGTTCCAACAGAAGGAAAAGTTACAGTGGAGATGTTCTCTTGAAAAGCTACAAACTCCTCTAATCTCTTCGTATATAAATTAATATCTAACTCCTTATAATCAGCCAATGTTATATGTGGTTCTACTCCGGCTAGTTCATTTGTTTCAATTATATTCGTTAATTCATTTTGCAATTCTCTAACTTTATTAGTAGACACACAATCAAATGTAGCAATGATAGCGTACATGCTTCCTCACCCCTTCGTTACACATAGCACTTCCCATTCTTCACGAATCATTCCCATTCGAATAGAATCATAGTATGTCCCGTTATAATATCGGCATTTTCGCATTCTACCTTCTAAGCTCATTCCTATTTTCTCCGCTACTTTCATCATTCTTTCATTGCCAGACCAAGTTGTGAGCCCAACTCTACCAATCTCCATATTTTCAAATAGTAAGTCCCTATATAATGTTAATGCTTCTGTACCGTAGCCACCATTCCAGTATGCTGGGTCATAAATTACGATTCCCATTTCTAACCAACGCGTCGGTTTATGTTCCCAATAAAATCCGACTGTCCCTATAATTTGACCGTCATTTTCGACAATTAAATTCGATAGCGGCTCTTCTATTAAACGTTTTTGTGATTTTTCTTTATATGGCGTGTATTCTTGCATTGTTATTGGAAAGTATGGTGCATCCCATTTTTTCCACTCTGGATTTTCTTCTTTATATATGAAGCTCCATAATGTTTTGATATCTGATTCTTCTATTGTACGAATTGTAACTTTGTTCCCCTTTAATATAACGTTTTGCATAATTTCCTCCTACATTCCTCTTTATTTCATATACAATTATAATGTTTTTTCAGAAAAATCAAAACAAAACTCTACTCTATATTGTATAATTTTGTTATAAGATACGAATTATTTATGTAAATTAACCAATTTTTTCAAGTTTAATCTAGAAATGGAATTTCGGAAAAAATTAGATGAAGTACGAACTCGTAGCATAGTTAATAAAAAAATAGGAGGTTATATCCCTCCCATTTTAGCTAAATATTGCATTTCCCTTCTTTTCTACCTCAAGTAGAATTCCTTTCTCTATCCAGCCTTCTACACCATCTTTTTTAATTAAATCATATCCCATGCAGCTACCATCAATTAAAGAAACTGTATCCCCTTTTCTAATACTGATTTGCGCACAAGAAATATCCGTTTTCACTGTATACTCACCTGATTCAAGTTGCTTTATATACTCATTTTTCACATGAAGTAATTCATTTGTTCCTAGTTGTTTACATACGGTAAAACCTTTCATTCTCTCCACAGGTTCTATGTAATAATGTGGATATGTAACCCCGCCCTGCATTACTGAATTCGCATTAAAATCGGCCAATACCTCATACTGTGGAAAATGATCTACATATGTATAAGAAAACGTATCACCTGAAGTTGTCCTCTGAATAATAAATGCGTTTAATTGCCCTGCTTCTTTAATCGCATTACCACCATCAATCGCAATAATTTTTTTCTCCTTATCAATAACTGGATTGTTAGACGGCGCCTCTTCGGAATAGTTCACAACAGGCCAATGTCCAACAATTACGTACTTATCCGCTCTATGTGATTTATTAAAAAACTCTGGCATTGCAATTGCATTTTTCCTGTCTGTTTGTCTCCAATTCTCTCTATCTTCAAGGCCAGCATGTACAAAGATATAATCATCAGTTTCAATAGCAGTTGGCAATTCTGTTAGCCACTTTATTTCTTTTGAAAAATGGCTCATCAATATTTTTTTCACTTCACAAATATCACTTTCTTCATTAACGGTAACGTTCAATTTCGCTAACCATTCATTAAAAATTGTATTCTTTCTCGTACATAAATAATTTATTAGCGCAGGATTTTCATTTACAAGCGCTTCAACTACAGCTTCACAATTCCCTTCAATTACATAAACATTTGGCTTGCTAACTACTAGATCCATCACATAGTTTACGACGCCAATGCTATTTCTTCCTTTCTCACAAAGATCACCATTAATAAGTAAATAATCTTCATCTTTAAAATTAACTTTATGTAATAATTCCTTTAAAAGATTTAATTCGCCATGAATATCAGATATTACGATAACTCTTACACCTTTTGGGATTAATAGTTTCTGAATTTTTTCCAAGTATGAACTCCCCTAACCTTCTTTAAATTCAATATTATCGTCTCAATTATAAAGAAACTATTCGACAAAATAAGCAATTAACCCTCTTCATCTTAAACTTCTAAATAAAAGTAGGTTCTATATGTTACCTCACATAGAACCTACTTAATATTATAATTCTTTATAAAAAGAATAACTTACCTTATCATAGCCTTCTCTTTCATAAAAACGATGGGCATCAACTCTTGGAAACGCTGATGTAAGAACGATAGAACTGCACCCTTTTTCTCTCCCCCATTTTTCTACATATGACAGAAGAACTTTACCATATCCTTTCGATCTGTGAGCTTCCGCAGTTACAAGGTCATATACGAAAACATGTTTCTCATTATAAAAGTTCGTACAAATTGCTACACCAGCAAGACAAACAACCTCGTCATCTTCATTCTGTAACGAAAGTAGTTTATAATTTTCTTCTTTCATTTTTTGAAATAAAGAACTTGCTTCTTCTCTTGAAAGTTTCGTTCGTAATTGCTGTAATACGGGGAATACATCATGTAAATCAGCTTCTGTTACTACTTCTCTAATATTCATTATGATTCTCTCCTTACTATTTATAAAATTTTCTAAATGTTATATCATTATTATAAAAAGTAACTGCCCCTCACTTAAGTGACAGTTCGATTATTTTTTATATGGCCAGTTTTTAAAGGAGAATTCATAAAATGGATCTTACTATCCCATTGCAATTAGAAAGTAAAACACCAATTTATTTACAAATTTACGAATATATGAAACGAGAAATCTCTCAGGGATCACTGCCTGCCGATACACGCCTTCCTTCTCACAGAAATTTAGCGATACAACTTAATGTTAGCCGTATTACTGTTGAATCTGCTTATCAACAATTACTAGCTGAAGGTTATGTAGAAAGTAAACCGAAACGTGGGATTTTTGTTGCAGAAGTTGATATTGATGTCATTCAAAATAAACAACAAGTTGTGTCAAACAGCGCTAACAATATAAAAAAAGAACAATATGACTATGATTGTAGCCAAGGACTGATTGATCAAAAAGCTTTTCCAATTACAAACTGGAAAAGAGCTTTACAAGAAACTTTATTCCAATATGAAAATGAATTATTTGCTAGAGAAGATCCTCAAGGTGAGTTCGTTCTACGAGAGCATATTTCAAAATATTTATACCATGCCCGCGGGGTACATTCTTCGCCTGATCAAATTATTATCGGAGCCGGTACGCAGCCTCTTCTTTGGCTACTACTTCAACTGCTTGGTTCAAAAAAAGAATACGGAATCGAAAACCCTGGATTTCACCGTATAACTGCCATGATTCAAAGTTCTGGTCTTCCTGTTCACCCTATTTCATTAGACGATAAAGGGATTCGTATTTCAGCTTTACGTGAATCACGTTCCAATGTAGCATACGTCACTCCATCACACCAATTTCCTCTTGGAATGATTATGCCATTATCTAGAAGGCTCGAATTATTAAGATGGGCCAATGATTGCGGAGGATATATTATTGAAGATGATTATGACGGAGAATTTCGTTATGTAGGAAAACCTATTCCCTCTTTACAAGGACTAGATTCAAATGAACGCGTTATTTATATGGGAACTTTCTCGAAATCCTTCTTACCTTCTTTGCGAATGGGGTATATCGTTTTACCAACTCATCTATTAAAAATCTATACAGAGCTTGAAGGTAAGTTTAAACAAACTGTTTCCACAATACAGCAACTCGCTTTTGCAACCTTTATTCACAATGGTGATTGGGAGCGCCATTTGAACCGTAGTCGTACGTTATATAAAAGAAAGCACACATTACTAGTTAAATCTATCAAAAATGAAATGGGATCTCGTGTTCAAATACTTGGCGAACAGTCTGGACTGCATATCGTACTTCATGTTCATAGTGGTATGAACGAACAAGAACTTATTCATACTGCTGCAAAACAACAAATCAAATTATACCCACTCTCTACATATGATTCTGTACATAATTTAAGAGAGGCGTCATATGTACTACTCGGTTTCGGCAGCATTCCCGAAGATAGTATCGAAATTGTAGTCAAATTACTAAAGGAAGCCTGGTTCCCTAAGTAAAATAACTCCACATAAGTTATACTTATGTGGAGTTATTTTACACACTATTTTTCTGATACGTCTCCTGATCGAGCAGTCCTTCCTGGACGCTTAACACCAGTTGTTTCTGTTGAATAGGAAGCTTCAATTATAGCGGTTGGATCTACAGAGAGAACGAGATCTTTCATTTTTGGATAAATGAAACGGTTTGTAATACAATAAATGATTTTCTTGTGCTCTCCTAAAAAACCACCTTCTCCATGTAGATACGTAACGGATAATTGCAATTCTTTCATAAGCAAATCGCCTATTTCTTTATTTTTCCCAGAAATAATCATAACGCTCTTTCCTTGATTAATACCATCTAATATGAAATCAATCATTTTCGTAACAATATAGAAAATTGCTAATGAAAACATCGCTTGTTCGATTGAAAATAAAATGGCAACAAATACAAAAATAACCGCATTTACAGCAAGTAAAAATGTACTAATTGGTACTTTAAAGTGTTTGTTCATCCAAACAGCTAACATTTCTGAGCCATCAATTGCCCCGCCCATTTTTACAACGATCCCAACACCAACTCCAAATAGAACCCCTCCGTAAAGTACAATTAATAATTCCGAAGTTGTAATTGCTGGAAATGGCTTTAAATAAATCAATCCAAGTGTTGTAACAACATTTGCATAAGACGTACGGATAAAGAACTTCTTACCCATTACTTTTGCAGTAAATAACAAAATAGGAATATTAAGTCCTAAAAACACTCCGTAAAGCGGTAATCCTGCAACTTTATTTGCCATAATAGCAATCGCAGTTACCCCACCGTCTACTAGGCCATTAGGCGCTAAAATAAGTTCTAGTGAGCCCGCTACAATAATGGATCCAATTGTTAATAATACGTATTCGAATAATTTTTTCATTCATTACCCCCAAAACTTATATATTTTCTTAGTATTATTTTAACGTAATTTTACTACTAATTCAAAGATATCAGTTTATATACACAAAAGTTTCACCTTTATAGTGATTTTTTATGTAATTTATTTATAAAAACACACTTACGTATTTCAGTAAGTGTGCTCCAAACATTTATTTAAGTTTTAAGTATGAATTCACTTTCATTTTAAATATTTCATCAACTGCTCTATTATACCCACCAGCATTTCGAAGTGACTCTCCAACTTTACGACTATTTTCCTTAAACGTTACATCATACATTACTTTCTTTACAGTCTCACGTAACAATTCAGAAGTTAATTCTTTACGATTAAGCCTTATTCCAGCTCCTACTTCACTCACTCGTTTCGCAACTAAAGGCTGATCTCCTGTTACCGGAATTACAACTAACGGGACACCGTAATATAGTGCTTCACTCGAACTATTCATACCACCGTGTGTCACGAATACATCAGCGTACTGTAATACTTCTAATTGCGGCACATAATTATACAACTTAAAGTTATTCGGAATGTTTTCAAATTGACTTATATTTATCTTCTTACCAACAACTAATACGACTGTCGCTTCTACATCTTTAAACGCTTCAAAACATTTTTCATATAACTCAGGTTGTTCATTAAAAACTGTTCCCATAGAAATGAAAATCAATTGTTTATCTTTTAAATCTTCCATAGGAAAGCTATCTACTTCTTTTCGAGTAGCAATTGATGGACCGACAAACTTATACGATTCATCGAATACATCTGAACGCGGCTGATATTCCTTTGAAGTATATACAATAGTAATATCACCAGGATGATTCATAATATCATACATATTAATACATTTCATTCCATACTGCCTATTCCATTTTTCCATTCCCGCTAAACAAGATTGATATAATGGATTAGTTTCATCTACTTGTCTCGATTCTTGTTCATCATTAAAAGTAATGTACTGATTAAAAGCAAACGTTGTACAAGAAGAAACGCTAGGTAATTTTAAAACATTCGCTATAATACGTCCTACTGGAAAATGATTATCGTATATCAAGTAATCGTACTTTTCCCCTTTTGTTTCTTCTACAATTTGAGTAACAATACGCTCTGATGCTTCAATCATATGAGATAGCATCGTCAAAGGACTCCCACCTTCATTTACTCGTTCCATAATATTAATTTGAGAGAGGAAATTCTCAAACACTCGGAATTCTGCACCTGTTGCTTCAATCTTCTTTCTATAATCTTCAATACAATACGAAACAACTGTTTCCCCTCGCCGAATTAACTCACTTACAATAGCTAAAGTCGGATTTATATGACCTTCTCCAGGGAAATTTATTACGAGTACATTTGCCATAATATTCTCTCCTATCTAATATAATTAATAGTTAATCATATTAATTAATTTAAAACTATTAAGTAATCTATTCTACTTCTTCATATTTTTCTCTTCATTTTATTATTGAGAAATATTTTTCATAACCTACATTATAACTCTTATAAAAGTAGGCTTAACCTTTCATTTATTGAAAAATACGGGATTTACATTCAGGCATTTTTACAGATTTATCATCAGAAACATTATTTTGATAATTCATACAAAACTAGAAAAATATAATTTTCACACTGATTTCTCACCATAAATTTATTTAAGTTCTATGTTGTCCCCATCATTATCCACTTGGTACATATTCTGTTATATAATGAATTTATAGAATTTACAGAATAAGGAGTCCTTTCATGCTACAACAACTATTCATTTCACCTATTATATCTGTTCAAGCACTACATCCGGGCTATGAAGACCATGCAAGCGACGTGTTTCTTGTTAAAACAGAAACTGAAGAAGTTATTGTTCGTTCCTCAAAAATGACTGAAGAGCCCAACAATGATTTTTGGTGGGGATGTAAAAACCTTTTTGGAATTGATCCAAGGCATGTACATCATTTAGAAACAATACACGCATTATTGAAAAAGCATACTCCCTTGCCCATCCCGACTATTTTGCAAAAACATGTTTTAAATGAGCGAGAGTATGTAATCGTCGAAAAACTAACCGGAAATACGCTGCAATCATTTTTCGGACAACCTGATTCTATTTTATTCAGCCTTGGAAAAGGACTAGCAGAAATTCATTCGTTTCAAGCAGAGTTTATAGGAAACCCATCAAATACTTTCCACATTCCACTAGAAGAATTTAAGTCTCACATATTAAAAGTCAGTAAAGATCTTGTAAATAGGTTCTATTCCGATAACGCGAGCATCCAAAACGCATTTCATACTTTTGAGTCACAGCTCTCTTCCTTGCCGTCACCGAAGGAACCTACACTCGTTTTAATTGATATGGATCCTACCCAGTTTTTATCAGATGATCAATCTATTACTGGTTTAGTAGATACAGAAGCTTATGCAATTGCTCCACGAGAGTTTGATTTTATTGGATTAGAATATGTACTTACAGAAAAAGAGGCTCATGCTTTTAAACAAGGTTACGAAACCATTATGCCCATTCCTCGTCTTGAAGAATGTAGACATCCCTATCGATATTTGTACCGGTTATTATCTGTTCAGGGCAGTGTGGAGTTAGACAAGTGGTTGCGTCATCCATCCTATTTTTAAATACGAATGAGAGGGATTATGAAATGAATATTGAACAAAAGAAATCTTTAACAGCAAACGAAATTCAGCAAATGAAAGATTTATCTCATATTTGCGGACAACACGATCAAATTGATTACTCGTCAGATTTACATATAAACTTTTTAACTGCCCGTAATATAGAAGTGGTAAATGATTTTCTATTTTATGATGATACTCAATTAATCGGTGCATTAAGTATGTATGACTTTGAGAGACCAACAAAACTGGAGTTAATAGGGTTTGTTCATCCGAACTATAGGAAACAACATATAGGCACTACTCTTTTACAAACCGCAATGAAAGAAATACAAAAAAGAGAGGCTGATGAAGCCCTTCTTATAATTAATGGTGACTCTATTTCAGGGAAATCATTTGCAAAACAAATGAACTTTCCTTATTTATACAGTGAATACGGTATGGAGTTCAAAACAAACGAAGCACAAAAAACAATGAAAAATAATATTAATCTTACCGTTGCATCTTCTGAATTACTTCCTGATCTTATAGAAATCGCTAGTGAAGCTTTTGGAGATTCGGCAGCAAATACATCCACATGGTTACAAAAGATGATGAATTCATCTTCCCATCAAGTTTACAGTGCTCTTATCGATGAAAAAGTGATAGGAACGATTACAGTTACTGAGCAAGAGCAATCTACTACACTATCAGGATTTGCAGTTCATCCTTCTTATCAAGGTAAAGGATATGGTAAAGATATTCTTAGTTATATGGTACATACACTTATTACAGAAGGAGTTTCAACAATTGAACTAGACGTCGAAACGAAAAATAACAATGCTTTAAAACTATATACACAATGTGGTTTTGAAATTATGACAAAGTATGATTATTATAGATTGTTGAAATAGGAGTGACTTTTCTACCGAGGAATCATGTTATTTTAGAGACGAAATTATTACCTCTTTAAAATCTGTAGGATGTAACAATATACAACTACACGGTATAAATAGAACATTTTTCATTTGTCAAAAATAAAAAAACTGAATCATATCGATTCAGTTTTTTCTTATTTTTTTCTTAGTATATTTACAACCGCAGTCGTTTCATCATTTTTTTTATAAACACGTGGAATTCTTCTATCCAACATGCATGTAACTTCATAGTTAATTGTACCTAGCATATCTGCTATTTCTTCCACCGCAATCTCTTCTTCACCTTGTTTGCCGTAGAATACAACTTCGTCTCCTACTTGTACTGGCATTGCATTTGTAACATCTAGCATAAGCTGATCCATACAAACACGGCCAATTACAGGTACTCGTACTCCGTTTATTAGTGCATGCCCTTTATTAGATAGCTGACGATTATAACCATCAGCATAACCAATCGGTACAGTTGCAATCCATTCTTCGCCCGTTGTTACATAAGTATTCCCATAGCTAACACCACGATTTTTCTTCGCATGTTTAACATGAGCTACTTTTGATTTTAAAGACAACGCTGGCTGTAAGGAAGCAACTGTATGATCCACTTCTCTTGAAGGATACATACCGTAAATTCCAATACCGACACGAACCATATTTTGAAATGTGTTACTAAGTTCCATTGATCCTGCGCTGTTTGAACTATGAATATATGGAAAATGAATTCCTAATTCTTCCGCTGTATTTACAGCTTTCTCAAACAAACTTGTTTGCATATTTGTATAAGTTTTATCTATTTCATCAGCGGTAGAGTAATGTGTAAACATCCCTACTACTTCTACATATCGCATACGTTTTAACTCTTCAAAAAACGGTTTAACTTCTTCTTCCTGTAAACCAATACGGCTCATTCCTGTATCAATTTTCACATGAATTCGCACTTTCTTTTGAAGATGGTTTGCAACTTCATCTATACCTTGTAAATCTTCTACTCTATAAACAGTCATCATAACGTCATATTGAATTACATCTTCTACAGCTGCTACTGGTGTATATCCTAAAATTAAAATAGGTACAGTGATTCCAGCTTCTCTTAATTCAATTGCTTCATCTACAAATGCAACTGCAAGTTGGTTTATTCCTGCTTCAATAGCCGATTTCGCAACTTCAACTGCCCCATGACCATACCCATTCGCTTTTACAGCAGCCATCATTGCAATATTTTCATCATTCACACGTTTTTTAAATTCTTTTACATTATGTTTTACCGCATTTAAGTCAACTTCAACAATTGTATCTCTTCCATATTTCAAGCTCATTGGTCTAACTCCTAACTCAATAATTACATTCCATTCTATTTCACGTTTCATATGACCTTTTACAATATAATACTTTTCACTATGCTAGTCAAACTACTAGAATTTTCGGAATTTTGAGTATGATATAATACCCTTAAGAAACTATTATATACGGAGGTGAGAATAATTACAATGTTTGTTCCATCTGCATTGAATCAAGTTAAAATTGCTATCGATACTTCCATTCAAATACTGAACCAATATACTGAAAGTGATTTGAAAATAAAGTCGATTGAATCAAAGCGGTCATTATTTGAAATGTGTACACATCTTTCCCTTATTTGCCACGCTGATTTACTCATATTAAATGGTATTACGGAAAAAGACTTACATACCTTTTATATAGAACAAACACCAGAAACAATTACTCAAATACAGCAAACGATGATACAAGGGTACGATTTACTTTCTAAAACTTTTTTATCCTATTCCAATGAAGAATTAGCGGAAATTATGACTGCTTATTGGGGTATTTCTTACTCTCGATTCGAATGGTTGCTTGAAATCGTTGCACATTTTTATCATCATCGCGGGCAAATTCATATTTTATTATGTGAGCACGTTAAAGATCCTAACATACCTTTATTTCAATAAAGGTATGTTAAACGACATTAAACTTTTTTAAGGCAAATAAAATACCACCTTCACTCGCCTTCTTTGTAACGAAATCTGCTCTTGTTTTTAACTCTTCTCCGCCATTCCCCATCGCAATTCCTAGTCCTACATACTGTAACATCTCAATATCATTTCCACCGTCACCAAAAGCAATTGCTTCTGATTTACAAATTTTCAGATGTTCCAATACCTTTTGAATTGCAGTTAGTTTCGATACTTTATTATCTTCCAACACATTCATAACGTAACCATGAAAACGTTCAAACGTAAGCATTGGATATCTTTTCAAAAATTTTTGAGTTTCTGATTCATCAGCATACAGACATACACAATAAACCTCTTCTAACAAGTTTCTGACTTTGTCAGGATACTGCTCTAAATTTAACGTTTCGTTTAGTGCTCGTATTACACGTTCATCTTTCGAGGCAACACCATTCATAGCAAATTCTTCTGTAAAATAAGAAACACTATGACCATGTAATTCAGCGAAATTTGAAATATCATGAACAATTCCACTTGAAAGTACCGATTTATGTATAACTTCTTCCCTACATTTTATATGTGCACCATTTGCAGAAATAAACGTGTTTATGCCCAGCTCTTTAAATTGTGAACATAAGCTATATGGTCTCCCGGTTGTAACAACTACGTGAATTTCTTTATCTATTAACCTTTGTATCGCTTCTTTTGTGCTTTCATGCATACTTCTATCAATCTCACTTAAAAGAGTACCATCCACATCGAAAAATACAACTTTGTACATATCCTCTTACATTCCCTCTAAATGATTTGTATCATTTATAAAATGAATAGTTTTCTGTTTATCCGTAAGTTCAATCAAACTAATTCCCGTATCTCCCATTTTAAAATAATAGTCCATGCTAATTGGCATTTGGAAAAACGCTCGTAAAATACTATTTATTACACCACCATGTGCAACAATTGCAATTCGGTCATATGTATTCTCTGTCACGATTTTAGAAAAAATTCCTTCTATTCTCATTCTAAATTCAATAAATGATTCCCCGTTTTCAAACCGGTCATGAAGAAACTTTGGCTCTGGATATTTTTTCGCTTCTTCAAATGATAAACCTGCTTGCACTCCATTATTGAACTCCATTAATTCCTCTTCTAATTGAATTGGGCACTGAATCGCTTCCGCTAATGTTTCAGCCGTTTCTCGAGCACGTTTTAATGTGCTTGCCCAAATAAAATCTGGTGGAAATTCTGCTTTCACTTTCTGTACAAGTCTTTGCACTTGCTGTCTTCCCTTTTCTGTTAATTCAAAGTCAGCTCGACCTTCATGTACATTTAAAATATCAGCTTCTGATTCACCGTGACGTATTAATATTATTTGCATATTTCCCCTGCTCCCTCATTTAATATTCACAAGATTCCATTATATCACATTCTTACCTTTCCATAACAAAAAGGAACGGTTTCCCGTTCCTCACCCATTCACTTTCTCCGCATTGTTCCAATAATATTTACTAAACGCTTCCGTCAACACATCAATTGTGTTATATAATTCATCTAATGTATTATCAACACCACCAACTTCAATTAACATCGCATTTTTAGATAAATCTTGATTATAAACGCCATTTCCATCTTTTTTATACTTTGGAAAGATCCCTCTGCTTAATCCGTAATAGTTTTCATCTAAATAACTATTGATTGCTCTTGCAATTTTTTCATTTTCAGCACGCCCTTCATTTTCCATCCCAATTATAAAATATAGTCTTGCATACGATTTCCCGTTAATTACTTTTGTTGTTACCTTCTTCCGCTGATCATCACGGTGTATATCAATCGGAAACGCAATTTTATTATTTTGTGCTAATGTTTCTTTTACATATTCATGAGACGCTTTATATGATTGCGGCCATTTCCATTTTTTACTCGCTAATAAATCCCCCATATTCGTTTTATCATGAACTACCGGAATTCCTTGTCCTTCAAGTTGTTCTTTCATACGTTTCCCTAGTAAGGACACATTTACATCTGGACTTGATGGATCGGTAGCCCCTGGTAATAACGGAAAGAAAGATTCCCAGCTATGTGTATGATAAATATATACTGCACTTTCACCTTTTTTCGCTCCGTTCTTTTTCTGAACCGGATTATTCTTTTCAGCTTCTGTAACTTTATCTTTTGCTACTTCTCGCTCTTTCGTTACTTCTTCAATCGGTACACTAGATTCATTTGGGATATTCGTAAAGTTTGTCCCTTCCCCAGCTACGATAATGTTAGAGTAATACTTTGACATACCAGGCACTTCTTTACCGACAAACGTTCTTAAATCTTTAATTTTCAAATCCGTCGCCATCGAGAACATTAAATTTCCAAATGACTCCCTTTTATTCTGCTTAAAATAATCAAATCCGTAATAGCGATTCTCACTTTCTATCATTTGAACAAAACCTTGCATCGATACTTTTCCAAACCATTGATTCGCGTAATTCGATTTCATTGTATGTAAAAGCGACGTCAAAATCGACGCAATAATAATTATGACTAGTGCATATAGAAAGAGTAACGAGATTAGTTTCTTCCCATGTATACGGGTTGCATACTTTTTCAATGTATCACCTTCTTTATACATGGATATGTACAAGCCTTTCGTAATATACGCACAAAAAAGAGAAATGGCATCCCATTTCTCTTCCTCACTCGTATAGTTATTTTTCTGTATCTGACGAAGGTAATTTCTTCGCTTGTTTCTCTTTGAAAATTTCCCCAATCGCACCAAGAGTACCAAGTGTTTCAATTGTATTAGACGGAATAAAGACTTTATTCGCTGGGCCTTTTGCAACCTCAATCAATGATTCAAATGATTTATAAGCAAGAACGCGTTCATCTAAATCTGCTGCTCGTAGTAATTCAATTCGACTTTGTTCTGCTTTTGCGATTTCCACAATCGCTCTTGCTTCCCCTTGCGCTTCTAATTCTTTTGCTTCTTTTATACCTTCAGCCTCGCGGATACGAGCTTCTTTATCCCCTTCGGCCATTAAAATCTTACTTTGTTTTTCCCCCTCAGCACGAAGGACTTTATCTTGTTTCGCAGCTTCTGCTTCTAAAATAATCGCACGTTTATTACGCTCTGCTTTCATTTGTTTTTCCATCGATACTTGCACATCTTTCGGCGGGTTAATATCAACTATTTCGACACGCTCAATACGAACGCCCCATTTTTCCGTCGCTTCGTCAAGCGCTAAACGGATTTCCATTGAAATTTTTTCACGGCCTGATAATGTTTCATCAAGTTCCATGTTACCAATAATTTGACGCATCGTTGCAGATGTAATATTACGAACACCATATTCATAGTTTGAAATACCATATGTCGCAAGTTCTGGCTCAACAATTTGATAGAAAATAATTGTATCAATTTCTACTTGCACATTATCTTTCGTAATTACCTTTTGCGGTGGTACATTCGTTTGTTGAATACGTAGATCGTGATATACACGTACGCGGTCTACAATTGGAATTAAAATATTTAATCCTGGGTGCATAATACGTTGGAATTTACCAAATCTCTCAACAACCCCAACCTTTTGCTGTGGAATAATTTTAATTGTTAACGCAATAAATACAACGACAATTAAAGCAAAAATAATCGTTAATGTTAATGCTACCATATTTATTCACTCTCCTTTTTCACTTGTAACACAGTACTATGCCTCTTTATAACAACGACTTTTTCTCCGGCATCAATAGAAACATCTGAAATAGCTGTCCAAGTATCTCCATCCACTTTCACAATACCGTTCACTTCACTTGTAATCGCTTGCATGACAATCCCTTTTTTACCAACAAGTTTATCTACTGTATCAGTAAAACCTCTTGCTTCTCGAAAGTTTTTTGAAATTCTTTTCGTAAAGAAGGTCAATGTTAAACTTACAATTGCCCCGACAACCAATTGTAAAAACAGTGCATCAGGAGCAAACAAAGCAATAAGACCTCCGACAACAGCCCCAATTCCAAGCCAAAGCATGTAAAACGTAATCGACAACATTTCTGCGATAAATAAAATACCAGCTATTATAAACCAAATCACCCATCCAGCCATATGCAACCCTCACTTTCTTTCTCATTTTCTATATGTATATGAAGAAAAGAATGGTTTATCCGCCCTTTCTCATAGAGGGGGCGTTTGCTACAAGCTATTATATGTATTCGCTGTTACAACAAGCATTAATATAATGCTATATTAATATATTCTTCATTATACACGAAAACCCCTTTCAAAAAATGACAAAAAATTTAATTCTTTCAAAAATATATTTTTCTGATTATAATTTGAAAAATATTATTGATTTGAAGGTGGGCTTCTTATTGCAGAAACGTTCACTAGCTTACTATTTAGGCTCCAAAATGTGTATTATCCTCGCTGACATTGTATACAACTAAATCAGCTACAATTACCGATATTTTCGGTGTTCGTACTATTTATATTATCGCTTCTTTTCTTATTTTATGTTCTACTTGTTTGTCTTTTCGTTTATTAAAGCATCAGAGATTGCAAAAGAAAGAGATTTCTATTTAACATATTGTATCTAAGTGATTTATTTCTTATATAAGACTTCCAACTAAATAGTCCAATGAATTTACATCAACGATTTTTCAATTATATCTATTACAACTTACAATATATCAACGATTCGATATGAGATATCGATTCATCAAAAGAAATCGACAATACTTTTAGCTATTAATAAGAGAAGGCTGGCCTCCATAAATCCATTTCAGGCAACCTTCTCTCGTTTCTATTTACGATAAGTTTGGCATCTTCCTATGTTTTGTCGCTTGTTCAAAAGCATATGCTAGTTTAATTAATGCCCCTTCACTAAAAGCAGCACTTGCAAGAGTAATTCCAAAAGGCCTCCCATTATCCATATATCCCGCAGGTATTGCTATAGACGGATAACCTGCTTTCGCACATATAGTAGATCCTATATAAGAAGGGAACAGTATCGCATCCAGGTTATATTTTTCCAACGCAAAATCAATACCTTGTTTTTGCGAAAAATATATATCTTCTAATCTTGCGTTTAAATATTCTGGATTTCTTAACGTATTAGGAAAATCTTTTCTTCTTTCTAACTTAGTTTGTCCATATTTCAAAGCTCTTTCTACTATGTTTTTATTAAACTCCATTAACTCCGAAATAGAATGTACTGGAATAGTAGAAGGTAATTTAGAAAGATAGTTATCCAAGCTGTGCTTCAGCTCATAAAGTGGAACTCCCCAACTCCATTCCCTATGAAAAGACGGAATATCAATATCTTCTACTACTGTCGCTCCCTCACTACGTAATACTTGGATCGTTTCCTCAAACAATTTTTCATCGTACTCACCATTTTCGTAATAATCTTTTGGAGCATTGCTATAAACACCAATCTTCGCTCCCTTTAAACCATTAGCATCGAGATAAGGCGTATAATCTTGATATGCCATTCCTTCACTTTTATGAGTAGCTACATCCTTCTCATCCACCCCAGTTAGACTCCCTAGTAAAATAGCAGCATCTGTTACTGTTCTAGCAAATGGCCCAGCTGTATCTTGTGAATAAGTGAAAGGAATAATTCCACTACGACTAATTAATCCAACAGTCGGCTTAATACCTACAACCGAGTTTTGAACAGCTGGGCTCAAAATAGAAGCATCTGTCTCTGTTCCAACGGATAATACAGTAAAGTTAGCGGCAACTGCTATAGCAGACCCTGTACTTGAGCCACCAACGAACATATCATCCTCTCCTGTACCGTAAGGATTAATTGTTTGACCACCTCTAGCGCTATATCCAGCCCACATTTCAAAAGACATTGCATTTGCTAGTTCTGTCATATTTGTTTTACCTATTATAATTGCTCCTGCTTCTCGAAGTTTTGTAACGAGAAATGCATCTTCACTACTTATATTTTGTTCCAGGGCAATCGTACCTGCACTTGTATGCATTGAGTCATTCGTTTCAATATTATCCTTAAGTAAAACAGGTATACCATGTAATAGGCCTCTTACACCTTTTGTCTTTCTTTCATGATCTAGCGCTTCTGCAATAAAGATAGCATCCGGATTGATTTCTAAAATAGAATTGATTTTCGGACCATCTTGGTCATACTTTGCGATTCTATGAAGATAATACATGACTAGTTCTTTTGAAGTTAACTTCCCAGCTTCCATTTCCTTTTGAATATCATGAATTGTTAATTCTTTTTGCAGTAGTGTATTGAACTGAATTTCCATTTTCATTCTCCTTTTATAAGCCCTTTTATATATGACGTATGTCTATTACTTTTTCATTTTCTCCGCTCCTCGTATTAACAACTACTATTCCTATACAGGAATTCAACTCACCAGTTTAAAAACCTTTAATTTCCAGAGAAATAAAAAGAGTCTGAAACGAATACAATATCGCCTCAGACCCTTTTTATTATTTTACATATACCTCTTCTAACAAATGTAAAAACTCGCCTTGTTTACCTGCTAATTCAGGGCATTTGTTAATATCAACCCACTCATAACAAAATACTAAACCTTTGTCTTCCTCACCAGCACTTACTATATGTTCCCACGTATCTTTCACATCTGTTAATAATGAAATGTGGAAAAAATGACGTTTTTGATATTCCTTTTTTTCTTTCATATAAATAATGTAATCAGAAAGGAAGCGCTCGATACAAAAATGGCGTAGTCCTGACTCTTCTTGTACTTCACGTAAAATTGCTGCCTCTAACGTTTCGCCTTCATCTACCGTCCCGCCTGGCACTTGGATACCAGCCTCTCGTATATCACGATGTTTAAAAACGAGTAGTTGCATAGCCCCTTCTTTTTCTCTCGTAATATATGCATGTACCTTTTTCTTATATAACATCGTCATCTTAGCCCTCTCCCCTCAATTCATTACTGCGTTACTTCTTCAATCGTCAGTTGGTTTTCATATAAATATGTAGCTTGCGGATTCCCAACATACCGTACATGCCACGGTTCATAACGATAACCGGTAATCCCTTCTTTCTCTTTCGTATATCTAATAACAAAACCAAACTTATGGGCATTTTCAGAAAGCCACTTTCCTTCTTTCGTCTCCCCAAAAACAGTTTCTAGCTGAAATTTAGCAGATTGAGATGTAATATCCATAGCTAGTCCTGTTTGATGTTCACTCGTACCAGGGACTGCACTAGACATCGCTGTCTTTGCTTCTCCATCTTGTCTTTTATACATTGTATTTAATGCTTTTTGTCGATCAAAAGATCTAAATCCAGAGACTGCAAAAAGGAAAATCCGCTCATTATTGGCTTGCTGAAACATTTCCTCAAGTGCCACCGCTGCCTCTTTCCTCATCTTTTTCTTCTCTTGATCACCTTCACTAGAGTAACGTACTTTCGGAACAACTAAATCTGGCGGTCTATACCCATCTGGTAAACGCCTATTTTTATTCACAAGTACAAGCATCGAACTTGGATTACTAATGACTGCGATATCCCCATCCATATTAGCAATCGTTTCTTTAGCTTTCGGAAATATATTGTTTACATTTACTTCCTTCGCCTCTTGCTCCTTGTACATCTTATAATTTATTCCTGCTACTCCAATGATCAGTATCATTGCTACGATACCAAGTAGTGCCCATCTTTTTTTCATATAACGACCTCTTATTTTAATAATTTGGCCATTTCATACTCATCGACACCTTTTCCATCGATGATAAGAGCAGATTTTTTGACACCTTCTTGTTCAAATCCAATTTTGCTATATAGTGCCTGAGCTCTTGTATTGTGGGCCATTACCGTTAATTCTAAACGCCATACATCATGTAATCTTGCCCACTTCTCCACTTCTTTAAACAAACTCGTTCCAATACCTCGGCCACTATACTCTTGCAAAATGCCAATTACAATGCCTGCCACATGTCTCTTTCTTCGGATATTATTTCCATTAACTAAAATAAACCCTACTATTCTCTCTTCTTCAACTGCTACAAATATTGTCGCATATTCATTTCCCATAAAACGTTGGACCATCTTTTCTTGTTGCTCTACTGTAGTTTTTCTTTCTCCTAGTTCGTATAACATAAATTTCGTCTCTTCGTCCAATTGCTTATTTAATTGCAAAAACGATGTTGCATCTTCTACTCTAATCTCTCGTATCACCTTGATCCCCTACCATTCTGTTAATTAAAAATTTTCCTTGTAAAAAGATTTTCTCCATTATTCCGAAAATCCCTTTCTAAATTTCTTACTATAAATAGACAAATTTCGATATCAATATAATAATAGGGAATTTTGTCTATAATGTGACATATCTTTCTACCTATAGATTATGAACAAACAAAAAACGTAAGCTTCTCGCTTACGTTTATCCCGTATTAACGGGTATTCTGATTGATGAGGGCTAATAATCAGTAGGATAAACACTCCGGCTAATTAAACTCCCACTTTATCCATTCACTTTTTCCGCTTGCCAGAAATACCCTCCAAATGCTTTAGCAAGAACATCAATCGATCTATTTAATTCTTCCTCTGTATTATCTACGCCACCAACTTCAATTAAAATCGCCTGTCCTGATAAGTCTTGATTATAGACTCCATTTCCTGTTTGGAACCCCTTTTGAATTACACCACGGCTCACTCCTGGATATTTCTTATTAATTTCCTCATGAAGAGCTGTTGCTAATTGTAAGTTCTTTTCATAATTTTTATTTCCTTTCCCAATTACAAAAGCAAGCTTTGCATATGATTTATCTCCAATTGTTTTTGTCGTGACATTTTTCCGTGCACTATCACGGTGCAAATCGAAAAAATATTGGAGTTCTTTATTACCAGCCATCGCTTCTTGTACAATTTCTCGTGACAGTTTATAAGAACTATTACTATTTAATCCTTTACTTATTAATTTTTGACCAACATCAGTTTTATCGTTAGTAGCACCGATCCCTTCACTTTCTAACTGTTCTCGCAATCGATCGCCAACTATTGAAATATTCGTTACAGAACTCGTTGCTTTATTTGGATTTGGATCATTCGTTAAGTTAAGTAACGGCAAATAAGATTCCCAGCTATGTGAATGATAAATCAATGCAACTTGTCTTTTTCCAGTCGTTTGAGCTGGTTGTTTCTTCTCTTTATTCGGATCAGGCTTAGGAACTTGTCCAGCTTCTCCAGTCCGTTCCTTCACTACTTCTTCAAGAGGAACACTCGATTCTATCGGTAAGTTGGAATAATTTGTTCCTTCACCTGCTATAACGATTTCTGTATCATATTTCCCAAATCCCGGAAGTTCTTTCCCGACAAAACTACGTACATCATCAAAACGAATATTCGTAGCCATCGAAAAGAGGAATGAAGAAATAGAAAAGTCTTGATTCAAATTCCGGTACTCCTGTGTAAAATAATGATTCTCTTTCCCAATAACGTACATGTAACCATTCATTGATAACTCATTTAACCAATTATATAAATACGTTGACTTTGTCTCTTTCATGGAAGTTACCATTACACTAATAAGAAAGAAAGTCGCTAATACCGTAGTAATAATAAATATAATTAACTTGCGTACACTTGTTAATTTCACGTAAAAAAAGCCTCGATTCATACTATCACCCTCTCTATTTCAAGTTATGTACAAGCTCTAGAGAATAGACCGCTTAAATTCCGGCTATATTGTTAATGAGGTGAAATGAATTGAAGCTACTAATAGGAACATTACCAATCGTCTTATCATTTATTTTTTATTTGTTTGCTTTACATCCTAAAATTCGTATTGTGCTACATATTTCTGCGTACTTTGCACTGTATGTACTCGGTACAGTTATTTCCATTAATATATACGATGTTTTAATACAAGATTTAGTTTTCATGACGAGCATTCATGGAATTTTACTGAATCCATTTTTCCTTATTGCAGGAGCCTATATAGGAACATACACTTTATACTTACTTTTGTCTTACATTATTACAAATATAAAAAATGGAGCGTAATGAAATGCAACCACCGTTCATCTGTCATACATGCAAAAAAAGAATTGCGCGAAAGAAAGATCTTATTACCTCTACACGGCATTTCCGCTTTTATTTGTTTCATAACACTTGTTTCAAAAATCAGCAATTATTTGTCTCACGTTTTATTCCTATAAATACACTCTTCGGTTTCTTTCTTATTACATATGGGCTTATTGCTGGCAGCATTCTAATGTTCACGGAGCCCTCTATCAATTGGCTTATTTTTTTGCTTCCTATTTTATATCGGTTTCTTTCATATTATTACGTTGAACGTTTTTTCTGTAAATAACTAGTAGATTGACCTCTAGGAATGCTTAAACACTCCCATTCATTTTCTTTTAACATTTTACCAATGTAAATGATTTGTCCAATATGTAAAGCATAATGAGAAATTTGCCTTTCGATCGCTTGCATGACAGTGTGTTCTTCTCCACGAATGTATACTTTCTGCAAAATCTGCTCTGCTGTTAAAGTATCCATCGTTTTAAAAACATACTCCCACCCTTCTTGCCACGCAGCAAGCGCTTCTTGTTTTGAATTGTAGCCACCTTCAAATTCACCATCTCGGTTACGATCTATTTTTTCGCCATCAGACGTTAAAAATTCCGTCCATCTTGAACGCATATTACCATGCAAATGTTTCATTATAATCGCTATGCTATTTGTTTCTTCATGAGAAGACCATTGTATTTGTTCGTATGATAATTGAGAAAGTACCCGTTCTCCTTGTTGCTTTGTTGTTTTGAAATTAGAAATGGCACATTGTAAATATTCTCGTCCGATATCCATATTACCCCCTACCTTCACACTAACTAATTTTTGTTCCATTTGGCAGTTCCATATTAGGCTGAAGCAACACAACATCACCAGCTTCAGGAACTCCACCTAATACAAGCACTTCCGATTTAAATCCAGCTACACGCTTTGGCGGAAAATTTACAACAGCAACAATTTGCTGACCGATTAAGTCTTCTGGATTATATCTCTTCGTAATTTGAGCACTTGACTGCTTGACCCCAAGCTCCCCAAAATCAATTTCTAGTTTAATCGCTGGCACTCTCGCTTCTTTAAATTCCTCTGCCTGTGTTACTGTTCCAATTCTTACATCAAAAGTTAAAAAATCTTCAAAATTAGCCATTTTATCATTCCTCCCAATTATTACTTAGACAAAATACAAAAATCCCCTTTAAAAAAAGAAAGGCGCCTAAGCACCTTTCTTTTGTAATTCACTTAATTCATTTGATTTATAGAAGAAGAAACCGAGAATCCCGCCAATACATGATGGGATTAGCCATCCTATTCCTTCTTTATATAATGGTAACATTTGTAGCACATTAGAAATCGCATCAATTTTAATGTTCGCACTTTCTAAACCGTTAAAGAAACTAATTAACAACGCACCTAAAATAGCTCCAATATATATTGTATTACGCTTCCCTATCCATTTATGGAAATATGAAAGAACGATTAATACAATTGCAACTGGATAAATGATCATTAACACTGGTAATGTTACTGTGATTAATTGTGTTAACCCTAGGTTAGATACAATTAAACTAAATACACATACCATAGTTACAATCGTTTTATGCGAAAGTTTTGGGAATAAGTTTGTAAAGAAGCCAGCACACGCAGATGTTAATCCAACAGAAGTTGTTAAACAAGCGAGTATAATTACAAGTCCTAATAAAATTTTGCCACTTGTTCCATATAACTCATTTACAACATTCGTTAAAATAAGACCACCGTTCTCCGACACACCAAGTGATGTACTTGTAGATCCAAGATATGCAAGTGATAAATATATTAACGTTAAGCCTAATACAGCAATAATCCCTGATACAACTGTTATTTTTGCGATTTGTCCGCTCTCTTTTATCCCTTTTGAGCGAATAACTTGTACAACAACAATCCCAAACACAAGTGCACTAATCGCATCCATCGTTAAATATCCTTGAATAAATCCACCAAAGAAAGCATTCTCTTTATAAGCAGCTAAAGGTGCAGCCGGTTCTCCAATTGGATCAATAATTGCTTTTCCGACAATAACAGCAACAATCAATACTAACAATGGTGTAAGAAATTTCCCGAACCAATCCACTAATTTAGATGGATTTAATGATAAATACCACGTTATTCCGAAGAAAATTATAGTGAAAAGAAATAGCATGTACCACTCAGAAACCAATGCCTCTGATAAAAATGGCTTCATACCCATTTCAAATGAAACGGCTCCAGTACGCGGAATTGCGAAAAATGGTCCAATCGCTAAATAACTAATCAATGGGAAAATAAACGCAAATATAGGGTGAACTCTAGAAGATAGCGCTTTCAAGTCCCCCTCTACAAACGCGACAGCTGTCACAGCTAATAGGGGTAATCCGACTCCCGTTACAAGGAACCCGATTGTAGCAACCCAAACATTCTCTCCAGCTTGTTGCCCTAAAACTGGTGGGAAAATTAAATTTCCTGCTCCTAAAAATAGTGCAAATAACATTAAACCAATTGCTACTGTATCACCTGGCCTTAAACGTCCCTTCATAATTTTCATTTGCATAGCACTTTTTCATTGTTTATATCTCTTTTCACAATATGCTATGCATCCTCCTCTCTGCTCAAGATGATAAAATATGCCCCTTACAAAGCAGTGTCTTTCTCCATAATTTCTCCATTCCCCTTATTCTTACTCTAATTATTAATTTTTGATTTTTTTGAAAATTTAACTCATTAGAGTGGTATTGCGCGGAGTATAGTTGTCAGACCTCTTTGTTTTTATCACACATATAGTAACATATTTAGTTGAAAAATAAAAACATATTTTCAATTTGATTTTTTTGAAAATCAAAATTATCTACATATACTTCCTTTATTTATTCTATTACACAAATATTTTTTAAAATTTACGATTCATATATTTTATTATATTTAGATATCTTTATGTGAAAGAAAGTAAAAGCCATCAAAAATAAGATGGCTTTACTTTTTAGTCTATCGTTTCAACTTCACGTGGATTATTCATCTCTTCAACATACACAACTCTAAATCCATGGTCTTCTAAATCCTTTAGCAATGTTTCTAATTCACTATCTTCAAACTCTTCTCCCAATGTAAACATTATTCTACGTACTAATAAAGCATCATTATCAAAAGTCATTAAGCTTTGAATACCAGTGTATTTCTTTAGCACTGTCGATAATTTTTGAATGGCCCCATTATAATCTTGTGTTCCAATCATGACAGAATATTTACTAGAATGGACTCCCCATGCATCTTCTAATAGTTCAAAAACTTTTTTATGAGTTAAAATACCAAGGAAGACCCCTTTTTCATCAACTACTGATAAATACGGTAGTTTTTTAATTGTAAAAAATACTTTAAAGAAGGAAGAGTCTTCTCTCACGTACCCATTTTTATCGTTCAATAATTGTAATACATTATCTTCAAGTGAACCTTTATATTCTAAAATATCTACTTTGTATACATTCCCTAAAAACTTCTCTTTTTTTTCATCTAAAACTGGTACACAACGATACCCCGTTTTATTTAAATGTTCCAGCGTTTCCCCTATCGTAATTGAACTTGAGCAAAACAAAACTTCCCTTTTTGGCACATAATTCCCTTTAATCCTCATAAAAAAGCCTCCTTATGCTAAAATACTTTCTGTGCCATAACTATATTATATTTTCAGAAAAAAATAAATATATTATTTTATTTTTCTGAAAATTATTCATTTTTCCGTCATAATTTATTCATTAATCATACACTTATTTAAATTGAAACTTTAATAAGTGGGGATTTCCCCCCACTTATTATTAGCCTTCACCAATCGGGCTTTTACTGGCAGTCGATATACCCACCTAACTTCTACGCATTCGCCGCATTTTGAGGTAGAGTCTTACTGCCCGTTAAAGCGGGATAATCTCTCTAACTTACTTCGAGAAAAATATGTTGTAACTTTATCCGAAAAAAGCTAAAATAAGAATAAGAATTTTCTGAATATTCAAAGAGTAGGTGATTGTATGTCCTTATTGCGCTCACATATATGTAAATTTATAGCCGGTGTTTTGATTATTTTTGTCATAAGTCCCCTTCCAGCATTATTCATTACACATAATTACTCCTACTTAACTGGATTTGTAAGCATTTTTCATAATTTAGCACAGCCTTCTTCCATTTCAATTCCAACAATTGATTGGATGCATGAGCCTATCCTTTTCTCAGCAAATCAGCTTGTACATACCTCTAACCATTCGTCACCACTGTTCCCCTACATATGGGAAATATATTTTTTATCAATCGTTCGTTTCACATTCACTCTTGTAATCGGTTTCTTTATAAGTCTAGGAATTGGCCATCTATTTTTAAAAGCACCAAACTCATTAAAAAAGTGTAGTTCTTTATTTCGCTGGATACCGTATTCTTTTGGCACTGTGATATTACAATGTTCAGTCCTATTATCACTTCTCTACATATCTAAATTCATAAAGTTTCCTTTCTTCTCTTCTTTTATCATCGTATGTAGCACTTCTATGATAATCGTTATGCAAGCAATTAAAAAATGGCTACCGTTCTTAAATACTACTAATGAATACGAAATAAAAAATTCATCTTTCCTTGTTGATACGTTATTTATTGCGCTTACTTCCAATCATAAATCTATTTTGAGTTCCATTATTCTTTCATTCGTTTTTATGGAATGTATTTTTCATACAAACGGACTATTACAATTTATCGTCCAATTTGGTAGAAATGCACCTATAGTTGTCACAATTGGTTTATTACTACTTTATATTCCATATAGCATCTTATCGTTTCTCCAAGCTTTATGGACAACAAACCACTCTAAACAAAACACGTATACTTTAACTAGAAGTATTTCGAAACCATAACATAGAATAACCGTCTACTTAAATTAAAAGTAGACGGTTATTCCTATTATATAGAGGACAAAATAACAGCAAATTAAAAAACTACTATAGAAACCTACCATTATTTACCCATTTTCTTTGACTAATCTTTTCATTTGGATTTATTATAAAAGTATAACATAATTACAGGAGGTGACATCTTTATTCCAAATTAGGAATAAAGAACACACTTGGACATATTAAATATTTTTCTCATCTTTATACTTATCCTTATTTCTGGTTTTTTCGTTGCTTCAGAATTCGCTGTCGTAAAAGTACGAAAAAGTCGCATTGACCAGCTTGCTAATGAAGGTAATAAACAAGCATTAGCTGCAAGAAGCGTTTTATCTAACTTAGACGTTTATTTATCCGCTTGTCAGCTTGGCATTACTATCACCTCTTTAGGACTTGGTTGGCTTGGTGAACCAACTGTGGAACATTTACTGCGACCACTATTTGAAAAAATCAATATTACTGGAACAATGGCTAACACGTTATCCTTTATTATTGCTTTTAGTGTGATTACTTTTTTCCATGTTGTATTAGGCGAGTTAGTTCCTAAGTCTTTCGCAATCCAAAAAGCTGAAGCAATCACATTAAAATTTGCAAAACCACTTATTTTATTTGATAAAATTATGTATCCGTTCATTTGGCTTCTCAATAGTGCAGCTATATTTTTCACAAAATTACTCGGTTTAGAGCCTGCGAAAGAAAATGAACTTGCCCATTCCGAAGAAGAACTACGACTCATTTTAGGTGAAAGCTATAAAAGCGGCGAAATTAATCAAACCGAATATAAATATGTAAATAATATTTTTGAATTTGATGATCGTGTTGCTAAAGAAATTATGGTACCTAGAACTGAAATGGTTTGTTTATCTACTGAAAATACGTTAGAAGAAAATATGAAAATCGTTGCAACTGAAAAGTATACACGTTATCCTATTATTGAAAAGGATAAAGATGATATTATCGGAATGATAAATACGAAAGAGATTTTTCATAATCAAACAAAAGGCATTTACAAACCACTTGATGCTTACATACATCCTGTTTTAACTGTATTTGAAACAGTTCCCATTCGTAAAACGTTAATACACCTCCAAAAGAACCGCGTACAGATGGCGATTGTTATGGATGAATACGGCGGAACTGCTGGCCTTTTAACGATGGAGGATATTCTTGAAGAAATTATCGGAGAAATTCAAGATGAATTTGACGCAGACGAATCACCAATGATTGAAAAGCGTACTCCTAGGCTTACTGTTTTAGATGGGAAAGTACTCATTTCTGAAGTAAATGATATGTTTGGCCTACATATCAATGAAAGTGATTTAGATACAATTGGTGGTTGGCTTCTCTCTCAATCAATTGATTTAAATATTGAGGCTGGCTATTCAGTTGAATATGATGGTTTTCAATTTAAAGCATTAGAACTTGATGGGCATCAAATTAAAAAGATTGCTGTACATAAATTAGATACTACAAAGGAGTTATAAAGTGACTGTTTTACTAACAATTTGTATCATTGCTTGTTTCATTGTTTCATTTCTTGCCTTTATATACCCCATTATCCCTGGCATCCTTGCCGTATGGGCTGGCTATTTCATTTATCATTTTGGAATAAACGGCGGAGAGTTAACGACATCTTTTTGGATTATTCAAGTCATTTTTACACTCTTCATTTTCGTTGCTGACTTTATTGCAAATGGATACTTCCTAAAAAAATACGGAAGTACAAAATCGGGCGAACGTGTTGGTATGGTTTCTATCATTATCGGATCGTTCTTCTTCCCACCATTCGGGCTTATTATCATACCGTTCTTATCTGTATTTATTACGGAACTAATGCATAAAAAGGCGCCAAAAGACGCCCTTTTAGTCGGAATTGCAACTGTTGTCGGTTTTTTAAGTAGTACAGTAGCGAAAGCAATTCTCCAAATCATTATGATTATCATCTTTGTATGCTATATCATTTTTTAGCCATCCCTATTTTGGGATGGTTTTTTAATATGAAATACCTACTCGGCTTTTCTCGTATAAGCTTTTATTACGTAAACTCCATGTAAACTGAGCTGTATCACCAACTGTGATTTTCGATCCATCTGTTGGCAACATATCTTGTTCAGTTCGATATACACCGGTTACATCACCATCTATTAAATGCGTCGGACAAACAACAGTCCAACATAGTTTACTATTATTCAGCGCTTCATAAGCAGCTAAATGATCTTCCGCAGCTGTTGTCATTTTTCTTTTCGATTCTTTTGATTGGAAACGATATATACTTGGGTTTGTTCGTGCTTGTAAAATACCAGCAGTTCCTATTGTAACAATTTTCTTTATGCCCTCTTCTTCCATTTGCTTTATAATAATCGGTAAACTCTTCTCTAACGTCCCATTCCGATCAGTTCCAAGAGCACTAATTACAATATCACATCCTTTAATCGCTTCCTTTATATCATTTCCGTTTAACACATTTCCCTCTATAATATGTAACCTTTCATGCTCTGTTTCCACTCTACTCAAATCACGAACTAATACCGTCACTTCATATGAATCATGTAATGCCAATTTCATAATGTGTGATCCTACTCTACCTGTCGCTCCTAATATGCATACTTTCATATATTATCCCCTCTTCCATTCTTTCTCTCTATTTTTCCGCAAAACTTACAAATATACAACAAAAAAGCTCCCTCGTATATGTGAGGAAGCTCTGTTATCCATTTATCCCGCTATTTGCGGGCAGTAAATTCGGCGAATGCGAGGGAAGTTAGGTGGGAGATAACTGCCCGTAAATGCCCGATTGGTGTGGGCTAATAATCAGTGGGGATGGACAAAATCCCCACTGATTAAAATTTCACTTTATTTCTTTTCTTTTGAATCAGAAGACTTATCTGTTCCGCTTGTTTCTTTATCTTTCTTTTCATCTTGCTGCGAAGTTGTGTCATCCTCTTTCTTTTTATCCTCATCTTTACTACAACCTACCATTAATAAAGAACTTGCAAGTGCCATAGCAGCTAATGACTTAACCCATTTGTTCATTTGCGTTTCCTCCCTTTGATAGAATATGTACAATCCCATATTACTCTTTATTTTTAAAGGAAAGATTTAAAAACAGTAAAGATATTGTAAACTTTTGTAAATACTCTGATAACACAACTGGTTTTTCTCAATTCTTCTAATTGAGCCTTTCATTAGACATAAAAAAACTAAGACGCCTTTCATTCCGTCTTAGTTTTTCACGCAAACTTCTCACTTTCATTTTCATATACATGTTTAATCTTATATTCCTTCTTCACAACATATTGCCAAACACTATAAGCATAACGATTCATTTTCACAAAACAATTTTCCAAGAAAGAACGAAACTCCGGGTTCGCAACTTCTACTGCCACTTGAGCAAACTTTAATGCTAATCGTTTCAAATGTGAAATATAACAAATAGCAATCCCAATATCCCCTGTATACTCATTATCTGTTTCCCTATCCATTTCAGTAAATTCCGGCCACATTTGTTTACAAGTTATATGTTGTATATTTTCTCCTTCTTGAAAATTCACTTGTTCATTATATGCTTGTAACATATACGGCAAATGATGCTGTAATATATCCTTTAATTCTTCATCTCGAACCTTGCTCGTGTATTCTCCAACTTTATATATAAGTGTGTAACTATATGTCATCAATTCTTTCATACAATCCATTAAAGCGCCTCCCTTCCTATTTCATCTCTATACTATAAATATGATGCGATAACATTTGATATTCTTGCTAGAAACCAATCCCATCTACTAATTTTCTCAAAATCTTCTTCAAAAAATCGTTTTGATTTATGAAAGTCTTCTTTTAATCGACTCCATACGTCAGCAACGACTGTCTTATCATATATGAAACAGTTAGATTCGTTATTTAAGTAAAAACTTCTATTATCAAAATTTGCTGTACCAATATCAACCATTTCCTCATCGATGATTGTTACTTTCCCATGAAAAAATCCATTTCGATATTGATAAATCTCCGCTCCAGCATCTAACATGTCTTTCAAATAAGGATAGGCAGCCTGTTTTAGCAATACTGCATCACTTTTAAATGGGACGAGGATTTTTACATGGACACCACGATTTAATGCATCTTTCAGCCCCTTCACCATTTCTTTACTCGGTACAAAATATGGTGTAGCGATAATTAAAGAATGTTTTGCCTTCTTTAAAAACGCTCCATACTCCTTCCATAAACCTTTTCCATTCGAAAATACGTATTGATATTTTACATTTCCTTGTACAGGTAACTCTTGGTGTATAGGAAACTTTTCTCCCGTATCTTCTTGCCAATCTTCCGCAAACTTTCGTTCCATATCAGTAGCTCCATTCCCTTCGATGCGTACATGATAATCACGCCACGGACCAAATTTAGGATCCTGTCCAAGATATTCCTTTCCAATATTGAAGCCACCAATGTACGAAACTTTCCCATCTATAGTAACAATGCGTCTATGATTACGTTGATGCAAAGAATAAAATAAGTTTTTTAATTTAGGTTTTTTACTAAATGTAAACTTCACGCCTTTTTCTTTTAATTGATTAATTATCTTTTTCTTAAGCTTATATCCGCCAATGCGGTCTACTGACAATTTCACATCTACTCCGCTAGATGCTTTTTTCTCTAATAACTGTAAGAACTTTTGGCTTACTTCATCTTTTCCTACAATATAAAAATGAATATACACATTCTTTTCTGCACGATTTATATCCTCAAATAAACTTTTATATAACTCATCACCGTTCGTATATACTTGAAAATCCCCTGATCGGATTTTTTCTAATTCATATCCACTAGCCATTTTCTTCCCCATTTCCACATCAACGTTCATCCATATGAATACACCTATAAAACAAATTATTACAATTAAAAAGCGCTTCATGGATACGTTCCTTTCTCTAACTACTGTTATTCCTATATCTTTCCTTTTTTAAAACATTATCATACAAAAAATATGTCATTGCATGATATACGTCCATATCAAACAGGAGCTCATCTGCATATTGTATGTTGTATCTTAAAATAAAAGGAGGAAATAACAATGGGCTTCGCACATGGTAATGGATTTGCGCTACTAGTCGTATTATTTATCCTCTTAATTATCGTCGGTGCTGCTTGCTTCTGCTAAGCAGTTATTGTAGTACGATATGGGGATGAAAAAACTATAAAAGCGGACACCTATTTTTAGGTGTCCGCTTTTCATTTCAAAAATCTCCTAACCTATTACAAAATAGTACCACTAGGAAAATATTTTACATCAAAAAGTTAGCAGTGTAGCTACCTTCTTACTCTCTGCCTTACGAATATGGCGCTGTTCTGCACGTAACACAGCAATTCGATGCAATTCTTTCTCCTCTTCTGTCTCAGGGATAACACGCGGTACAGGGACTGGATTATTCTCCTTGCTAAGCGCAACAAAAGTAACGAATGAAGTTGCTGCTACACGTTTTTTACCTGAAATTAAATCTTCTGCTACTACTTTCACAAATATCTCCATAGAAGTTCTTCCCGTCCAAATTACGAAAGATTCATAACTAACACAATCTGAAGAACGTACTGGATGTAAGAAATCTACCCAATCCATAGACGCTGTGACACATTCCATTCTCGAGTGTCTCGTTGCTGAAATTGAAGCAACCATATCCATCTCCGCCAATATCTTTCCACCAAATAGCGTGTTATGATCATTTAAATCCGTTGGAAATACTCGACTCGTTTTAAACACCCTTGATTCATTAGCTGTTTTACCCTTTACTTCAGTCATTGTTATCACCCCTTTAATTATTTATCCCTAATATCCCAATATACACTACACCTCATGAACTACACGTTTAATATTAACAATTTTTAGAACTTTTAGTCCACAAAAAAGAACCGATTTTATCAATCGGCTCCTCTAAATACATATTGTTCTTTCGGCTGTTCAACTTTATTCCATTTCGTTACCTCTAAAACAGGAATATTTGCATGGAACGGCTGATAAAATTCAGTTGAAATTTCTCCCTCTACCTGAATCCAATCATCATTTTTCCACTCTACACCTTCCGGTTTTTTAACTAACATACCATATACACCCGAATCCGCTACACAATGTATAATACCGAAACGGAATAAGAAATATTGTTCCTTTTTAGAAGAATCATCTCGGAAAACAAATCCTTTATAAGACAGAGTTTTACCAGTAAATTCACCAGGATAATTATAAATTGTCTCCATACCCTTTAAGAAATCTTCATCTTTTAAAGTGATATTATCTTTCGTAACAAACTCTTTCTTCCCTTTTTCCATTACACCACGATATCCTTCTTTCCCGTAATAAATACTCGTATCCGGTCTTAAGAATTGTCTTGTCATAAATGGATCTTTACTTTCTGCTTGCGCTACTGGAAAATGGAATCCCTTCGCCTTAACAATATCGGAATCTAATGTTGCAATTGGGAAAAACAATCCTGTAATGATTGGAAAACAGAATAACGTGTAAGAAAACACTTTTTTCCACCATGTATTCTCATCTTTCGAATGATCATGCCCACAATGACTATGATCACAACTACAATCATGTTTCTCTTTTTCCTTTTGGTGCTCTTTTTGGAAAACGATAATAATTTGTACAATCGTTAAGAAACCTAAAATAATAGCAGCAGTTTTTGATAAATAGGCGTACTTCATATTTATATACTTCGTAATGTTACCGGAAATATGAAGCTGTCCAATTAAAATTGTAAAGCCTAATAATATATATGCTCGAAACATAACCTACCACCCCATCGCATAAATGAGTAGTGAGCTTGCATAAACAACAAGTGTAACTGTAACCGTCACAACAATTACAAATTTTGTTTTAAATGTCGCAAGCATCATAAACATATTTTTAATATCCACCATCGGTCCATATACGAGAAACGCGACAAGTGACGCTGTTGAAAATGTACTTTGGAACGAAGAAGCAATAAATGCATCTGCCTCTGAACAAAGTGATAAAATGAAAGCAAGTCCCATCATTACAGCTGATGAAGAAAACGGACCTTGTCCAATAGCAAGCAATGTTGAAGTTTGTACAAACGTTTGAACTGCAGCAGCAATTAACGCTCCTAACACTAAATATTTCCCCATTGAGAAAAATTCCTCAACAGCATGTGTACATACATCCCACATTTTTGTACGTAACGGACGCTTATGGTTCACTTCTGGGAAGTGATCATCTCTTAATTGATGTTCTTTAAACATAAATGATAATATAATTCCAACGATAATTGCTACGATAATCGCTACAATAGAACGATACCATACCATGTGCATACTACTTCCAAAAGCAACATATGTTGCAAATAATACAACTGGATTAATAATCGGTCCAGTTAACATAAATGCAATTCCTGCATAGGGTGGAACCCCTTTTCCGATTAATCGTCTTACAATCGGAACAATTCCACATTCACATCCAGGAAACATCATCCCTAAAAAAGTAGCTAATAAAACAGACAGAAATCGGTTTTTAGGCATCCATTTTGCCACCATATCTTCTGTCACAAACATTTGAATGAATCCTGAAATAAATACACCAATTAGCACAAAAGGAAGTGCTTCGATTAATATTGAGATAAAGATTGTATTCATTTGCAGGAATGCTTTCGGTAATTGAAACAATTCCATGATGTATTTCCTCCAACTTTTCATTAACAATATGTAATTTTAACCCCATTTCATTATTTGAACAAGAGTTATATGGAATTCATAACCTTCATACACATTACATTTCACAAGTTATATTCTGTTCCAAAATTGAGATTTCATAGCAAAAAAAGCTGCGCTAGCACAGTTTTATAACTATGCTAGCGCAGCTTTCCTATCATTAAAAGTAACGTTTCTTCCAAAAAACAAATGCTAAAGTGAAAGATAATGTTACACATATTATAAGTACAATTACAAAACCATGTGCTTCCCCTTCAAACGGAACCTTTACATTCATTCCAAAGAAACTAGAAACCATCGTTGGTAATGATAAAATGATTGTAATAGAAGTCAACAGTTTCATAACACTATTTAAATTGTTAGAAATAACCGAACTAAATGTATTCATCATTCCACTTAAAATGTGACTATATATTTCCGCCATTTCAATAGCCTGCTTATTTTCAATTAATACATCTTCTAGTAAATCTTGATCGTCTTCATACATTTTCAAGAATGTACTGTTTCGCATTAATTTTTGAATTACAATTTTATTTGCCTTTAATGATGTTGTAAAATAAACTAAACTTTTTTCAAGGCCGAGCAATGTGAAAATTTCTTTATTTTTCATCGACTTATTTAATTGGTGCTCTAAATCGATTGTTTTTCGATTAATTTGCTTTAAGTATCTTAAATAATAAGTAGAAATCGTATATAAGAGCTGAAGTGCAAAGCGTGTCTTTTTAAACGTATAAAATTCTTTAATACGTTGATTAATAAAACGTTCAAAAATTGGGTTTTCTTCTAAACAAATTGTCACAAAGCAATCTGGCATTACAATCATACCTATTGGAATCGTGTCATAAATCGAATTTCCTTCTTCATCATGTCTAACTGTTGGAATATCCACGATTATTAAAGTATTATTGTCTTCCTTTTCAATACGAGAGCGTTCTTCATCATCTAAAGGGTCTTTAATGAAATCTAAGTCTACATTTAAAGTTTGTACTAGATATTGAATTTCTTCTTCCGTTGGATGAAGTACATTAATCCAGCAACCCTTTTGCATTTCCTCAACCTCTTGTAGTTTTCCGTTTCGGTCTGTTAAATAAATATTTAACATACTATCACCCCGATTCTTTTTACATGTAGGAATCTACCTCTCTTACATAACAGTTTTTGAACCGCTATTTTCAGCATATGAAACAAACGATTAAATTTCAATAGAAAAATTATTTTGAAAACGTTTTTTTAAGAAAAATCTTGTAAACATAGAAAAAGACAGAGTGTTCTCTGCCTTTAAAAAAGCTTATGTTGCCTTTATAACATATTTAGAAAGCATCCACAAGTTAAAGCCGACTGAAATCGTATAGCCAGCGTATGTTGAAATGATAAAACTTACATAATCAAAATACGGTAGCAATACGATATTTAAAACTATCTTGACGATAATTCCAATTACTAATCCTAGCACTGTTTTCTGTTGTTGATTAATTCCTTGTAACATGGCAGCGGTTACTGTAAATAGTGAGAATAGTATACAAGCAGGAGCATAGTACTGCAAAATAATACTGCCCATCTCCGGATCATTTCCAGCACCAAATAAAAGAGTATATACTGGTTTTGCTAAAATCATCATTCCAATCGCCGCCGGTACAGTAATTCCTACCACTAATAAATTTGTCCTTGTAAAGTGTTTATACAGTAGCTTCTCATTTCCCGCTGTATAAGCTTTCGTCATCTCAGGTACAAGGGACATACTAAAAGCTGTTGCAACAGAAACCGGGATAAGTACAACCATCTGAACAAGGCCAATAATCGCATTAATCTTTTCTGCTTCTCCTTGCATATATCCTACTTGTATAAGTAGCTTATTAATTGTAAATGTATCAATCGTCTGATATAACGGAATCGCTAATCCAACTACAACGAAAGGAATAGAATATGTAAACAGTTCTCTATACAACGAAAAAAAAGTTTTCGTCGTTTGTGGTATACTGGCAATCTCTTTTTTCTTTAAATGTTTTCTCCTTCTTATATAATACGCACTTAAAACACTTAATCCACCTAGTGCTCCCATAAATGCTCCAAACGTTGAAATACCAACTGCCAACGAAACAGAAGCTTTTATAACATATAAAACGACAAAGCTTCCTATCAAAATAGTTAAGACCCGAAAAAATTGCTCTACAACTACACTGAGCGCAGAAGGTCCCATAGATTGAAAACCTTGAAAGAAACCACGTAACAAGCTCATTACAGGAACGAGTATTAACGCAAAACTTACAATTTGAATATTGTGTGTGACAGCTACCACACTATTACCCGACTGATCATTTCCATCAATCACAAGTTTAGCTAAATGTGGTGCTAACATATATAATGCTAAACAAGAAATAACGCCCATAATGACCATAAAAACGATACCACTCTTTAGCACTCTCTTAACAGTGTGATAATCATTGAGTTGATCATATTTTGAAACCATTTTTGAAACGGCAAGTGGCAATCCCATCGTTGCAATACTAAGCATAATTGTATAAGGACGGTATGCATACGTATATAATACGTACCCACTCGTACCCACCATTGCTGTAAATGGTATAACATATATAAACCCTAACATTTTAGATATCATCGTTGCCATCGTTAAAAATATCGTTCCACGTAAAAACGGTGATCCTTTCATCACATTCCCCCGCTACGCTTTATTATTACACATTATGGACAACTCCTTTTTTTTAGAACTGAAACAAATAAAAAAAGCCAATGAAAAATCATTGACTTTAACGCGCTGCTTTTTTCTTTTTTAAATACTTTAAACCGAAGTATAGAGCAACAAAGAGAACAGCTCCTATAATTATGTAATGTGTGTAATCAGATGCATACTCTTTAATGTGTCGCCAATTTCCACCAAGCTTTTCACCTAAGTAGATAAATAGTATTGACCATGGAATAATCGCAACTACTGTATATAGTGTAAATAGTTTTAACGGCATTTTAGCTAATCCTGCTGGAATAGAGATTGCATGACGTACTACTGGGATAAAGCGTGCAGAAAAGATTACTCCTGCTCCGTAACGCTTAAACCAACCTTCCGCTATGTCTAAATGGTGTTTATTAATAAGTAGATATTTCCCATATTTCTCTACAACCGGACGCCCTCCGTAATATCCAAGCCAGTATAAAAAGATTTGCGCTAAAGTACCACCAATAGTTCCGGCGATAACTGCACCGACAAAACTAATTTTACCATCCGCTACTAAAAATCCAGCATACGAAAGTACAATTTCACTCGGGATAATTTCAATCATTAAAGCTAGCGCTACTCCAAAGTAACCTAGGCTTGCAAAAAATTGCAATAACTGATCTATTATGCTTGCTAACATTTTATTTTCTATCTCCTTTTTTCTTCACATACCATCCCATTATTACATAAAGGTCGCATTCTGCCAATATCTTCATTTCAACAATATCATCGGCATAAGCATTATTAATCTATTAATGTTTCTTTTTGAGGTTCTTTCATGTAGGCAAACATTTCTTTAATTTGCTCTTCTGTATTTCTAGCAATCGATAAATTAGGTAATTCATTCTCATCAAAAAACTCCACATCTTCTGTTTCAATACTAGTTTTCTTTTCGCCACCAATAATCTTACAGCCAATAAAAATTTTATATACATGTGTTGCTGAAGGCGATGGTTGATGTTTTTCTTTATCAAATATAGCGAGTAGCTTAAAATCATCTACTTCATAGCCCGTCTCCTCTAAAACTTCTTTTGCTGCTACTTCTGTTGGCGTATAACCAACATCAGCCCATCCACCTGGCAATGCCCATTTCCTATCACTTTTTTCTTTCACAAATAATAACTTTTCATTTTGAAAAACGACTGCTCTTATATCAACTTTAGGTGTTTGATAGCCTGTCTCACTTGCAAATAACTTCTCTACTACTTCCCAATCTGTCTTTGTGTAATGTGACATCATTGAAACTGAAATGTCCCGTAATTGTTGGAAACGCTCTATATCATATACATCCTTAGAATACGTTAAACCCGCTTGAGCTATAGATTGTATTTGTTTTACCCAATCAATCCACTTGACCGTCATGTTTCCACATCTCCATTCTTTATTAAGTAAATATTACGTCAATTCAATTGATACATCTTTATTATACAAAAAAAGAGATTGATAATGTTCCAATCTCTTTCAAAATTAATCCAATTCATGTAAGTGGTCTTGTATATACTTCCTTCTTTTATTTATATATTCATCAATCATATCAGCTTCTTGATCAAATGTTTCTAATTTTTCTTTCATATATGGATCTTGTAGTAAATATGGACGAATCGATTCACACAAACCTTCTACTTTCGGCATCATAAACGAAACGGTAAATTGTTCTTCTAATATTTCTTCCAAAATACTTCGGTATTGTTTTCTAAATACAGGTATATCTAACAATCTTGCACTTAACGTATTATAACCTTGAATACGAATATATTCATGATTAAGTGGTCTCCCTTGTACATCTCGCCCCCAAGTCGCATCATAATCCCACGGTATCACTTCAAATAAATTTGTCTCATCGTTATGATATAGTGCATAGTTATGAACGAAACCATCAAAGTTTTGCGTAAAAATAACTCCAGCTAACCATCGTAAATATTTATCTACATGTAGAAACTTCCCGATTTCTTTTTCATAATCTGCCCTCGACAAAGTATTCGCTTGAAATACAAATTCACTCAGTTGTTCTTCACTATTTTTATTCGAATATTTAAATTCATAACCCGCAAAGAGCTCTGTCTTAACATCTTTATCTCGCTCACTCATTAACGAAAAATTCGCATCATCATCTATCGCATAATAAATAGAACCACTCGGTAACCCTCTATTTTTCAAAAAGTTTTCATCAACTGATTCTAACTGTAAATACACACCTTGAATTTGACCATTAATTTTTATAAATACATGTTGTGATTTTGGCGAAAGTACACCAATATCATGAAAAAAATCTAAAGATAATTTATTTCGTATGAGAGACGGATCCATAAACTCAGAATTCAAATGAAACTCTTTCGCGCCTTGAAATTTTTTCGGTTTATAAAACATAACATGATAAGATTTTTTCTCAAATTCACGAATATGAGCACCACGGTAGACAATATCAATGTCATACTTCTTTTTTCCATATGTTAACTTTGCTGGTACTGGACTATCTGACCAAATGTCTTTTTTCAATTCCACTAAGTACATTGGATGAACAAAAAAATCATATGAAGGCAGCATGTTTTCTCATCCCTTCTCAGTTCTCTTCATTCAATGTATGCACCACGCCTTGTCCATACATCCGCTACCATCCATTTATATAAAATTACACTCCTGTCCTGTTCAGAAAGACACCGTATCTCATATCATGTTAAGGAAAAAGAATACCTTTTCAATTTAATACACGATAAGGAGGATTTCTATGAAACGTGATATTAGAAAAGCTGTTGAAGAAATCAAAAGTGCAGGGATGGAGGATTTCTTACACCAAGATCCAAGTACTTTTGAGTGCGATGATGATAAATTCTCTCATCATAGATGTACAACAGGGTGTAAATGTACAACAGGACGTAAATGTACAACAGGGCGTAAATGTCCAAGAACAAGATGTACTCGCGTAAAACATTGTACTTTCGTTACAAAATGTACGCATGTAAAAAAATGGACTTTCGTTACAAAATGTACTCGTGTACGCGTTCAAAAATGGACTTTCGTTACAAAAGTTACTCGTAGAAAAGAATGCGTTTTAGTTACAAAACGTACTCGCAGAAAACATTGTACTTTCGTTACAAAATGCATACGCTTTGAAAAGAAATTTTTCTGGACAAAACGAAGTTTCTGTAAAAAATGCGAATTCTTCCCTCACGGACACGGTCGCTCTTGCGATGATGACTGTGATCATGGTAAAGACTGTCACGATGACGGGCACAAATGGAATGATTGCAAAGGTAGCAGACACAAGTCTTCTTCTTGCAAGAATAAAAAATTCGATCACTTCTGGTATAAAAAACGTAATTGCTAGTTTTTTATGTCCACCAAAAAAAGGTCGCTTTGCGACCTTTTTTACGTTTACTGAAAATGACTTATATCTGCAAATTGTTTTACTTTACCACGGTTTTCATCAAATTCAATCACACTAAGACTCGCGCTATGCATAAATGGCTCTTCCCATACATGTTCAATTTCAAAACCTGCAAAATGCCCTACGAGTAATTTCGCTGCTGCAGCATGAGTAACTATTAACATGTTTTCTCCTTTATGCTTTTCTAAAAGAAAGTGTATCCCTTCAATTACTCTTTTATGAACCGCCGCAAAGTTTTCCCCTGATGTTGACTGAAAAAGATGTGGTTCATTCCAAAATAAATGTACTTCTTCTGGATATTGCATTTCCAAATCAGCAATTGTTTGCCCTTCCCATATCCCCATATTTATTTCATAGAAACGTTCATCTTCTATAATTGGAAGATCCCGTTCCCCTTTAATCAATTCAGCAGTATGAAGCGTTCTTTCGCTTGGACTACTATATATGACATGGAGTGGTAAATCCTTCATACGCTCCCCTAATTGTTTCGCTTGTATCATACCATTCTCTGTTAATGCTGAATTTTTCCGTCCTTGCATCCGCCCTGCTACATTCCATTCTGTCTCACCGTGCCTTGTTACATATACCGTTGTCTTCATTTCACATGCCCCCTTACCATTTTGGCCGCGATTTCCACGGCTCTACTCTCCCTACAATCCATTCTGTGCATTTACTTTCAATTCCTTTTATAACTCCGTCAGCAATCTCTTCATGAGTAAGCCATCTTGCATATGTATCTTCTAAAATAAACCCTAATATAATTCTATAATAGCTACATAATGCCCCACCTATTTTTTGCGACTTCGTACGCGATGCACTACTACCTAATATATGAAATAAACTATACTTTTCCGATGACAATTCAACCTCATTACAAATGAGTCGTAATGCATGCTTAGCACTCGAATGTACCCATGCAACAACTAATGTAATTGGACCATTCTGTTCAATTGTATTTGTAATAGATCGCTTTAGATCATCATCATTTTGATAATCTAAAGAAAGGCACGTAATATTTCCCGGCACAGAACTCCCTTGCTTAACATTTTCCAATTTCGTACTATCTCGTCCAATAATAGAAACATGAAACCCTTGATCACAAAGCCACAAAGAAACTTTCTTTAACATTCCTGTTCCACCAATTACAAGTGCATGCAACTTCTTCCCCCCTTAGTAAAATGTCATATGAGGTTTCTCATCTCTATAATAATTTAGACGGTCTTGTAACGTCCCTGAATGAAACTCAAATTTATGACCATCAGGATCAACAAAATATATAGACCCACAATCTCTCACATTACGTTCTCTTCCTTGTAAAATATGAACATTATTTTCTTCTAATCGATGTAACAGGCGTTCAAAATCTTTTTGTTCAACAGAAAATGCGAGGTGCGTATAAGATTGATGAATCTCCTTTCTCGGAATATGTGCCTCTTCGTTCAGTGCTATCCATACTCCACATATATTGAAATATGCAAGTTTTCTCCCTTTAACTAATAGTTCTCCTTCTAGCACTCTTTCATAAAACATAATAGCGTTTTCTAAATTTGATACTGAAAAACAAAGATGATTGATTCCTTTCAACACTCCACGTTCCTCCCTAAACAAATAAAAGATGAGCGAAAATTCACTCATCTTTTATTATACTATTTCTTTGTAATATATGCCCATTTATAACTAAAGTCGCCACCGAACGTATGGTTAGCAATACCATTTACATACGTCTTCTCTAAGTAAGCTGTACTTTGCTGATACGTAGGAGAGATTGCAGCATCTTGACCAATTAAGATTTTTTCAGCTTCTGCAAGTGCTTTCCAGCGTGCTGCGTCATCTTTTAGTAGTTCTCCTTTTGATTTTGCTACTAAATCATCGTACTTCGGATTTGAATAATCCATTTCATTAAATGAGCTTCCAGTAACGAACATATCAATATATGTCATTGGGTCTGGATAATCTGGACTCCATGCAGATAATGAGAATTCATATTCAAATTTCTTTTCTAAATCTAACTTCTGCTTATATGGTTGTTGCTTCAAATTCACTTTAATACCAGGTAAGTTTTTCTCTAATTCTTCTTTAATAAAGTCGCCCACTTTTTTACGGCTACCGTTATCATCATTTAGTAATTCTACTGTAATTGTATCTTGACCAAGTTCTTTCTTCGCTTCTTCCCACAGTTTTTTTGCTTTCGCAGCATTATCTTTACTGTCACGGAAATTTTTATTTACAGTACGGAAGTCTTTTCCATCTGGTCCTGTCGTAAACTTTTCAGGTACTAAGAAATACGCTGGCAATGATCCATCATTCAAAATTACATCCGCAATTCCTTTTTTATCGTACGCTAAATCAATCGCCTCACGAACCTTTTGATTTTTAAACGTTGCATTTTTTTGATTAAAACGTAGGAAATACATACGTGGGTCTAGCTTCGTTTTAAATTCATCTGGTTTATTCTTTTTATATTTGTCTACAAACTCAGAACTTAAAATGACACGGTCTGCTTGATCACTATCATATAAATTTACCCCAGTACTTGTCTCTTTTACTATACCTACATTAATTTCTTGTAATTTTACAGCATCTTTATCCCAATAATTTGGGTTTTTCTTTAACTGGTAACTTTGTTCATGTTTCCATTCACTCATTGTAAATGGTCCATTGTACAATAATTTATCTGCTTCTAATCCGTATTTATCCCCTTGTCCTTTTACATACTTTTCATTTAATGGGAAGAATGTAGGGAACGAAGTAAGCTCAAGGAAATAAGGTGCTGGTTGCTCTAATTCTACTACCAACGTTTTATCATCCTTCGCTTTAACACCTAATTGATCCGACGGTACTTCTCCTTTATTTACTTTCTGTGCATTTTTCACATCAAATAAAATAAATGCATATTCTGCTGCTATTGCTTTATCTAATGTACGTTGCCATGCATATACAAAATCTTGTGCTCGAACTGGATCACCATTTGACCATTTTGCATCACGTAATTCAAATGTATATGTCTTTTTATCTTCACTAATCTTCACGTCTTTGGCCATACCTGGAGTTGGTTTATTATCTTTATCTAGACGATATAATCCTTCCATTGCATTTACAAATACACGGAAAGATACAGAATCTGTTGATTTAGATGTATCCATTGAAGGAATTTCAGCTGTTTCTAGCAAATTTAAAACTTGTTTATCTGCCATTCCCTTACTTGATTCTTTCTTCGTTGTCGAAGCCTTCTCCCCATTCCCACATCCCGCAACCAATACACTAGCCGATAATGTAAGTGCAGCAATTGTTATTGTCTTTCTCTTCATTCTTCCTTCCCCCAATCTATATGTATAAGTTAAAACTTGTATAATATATTTTATTATACAAAAAATTCTGATTATTTTAAATATTTATTTTCATAAAAAGAAAAAAAGCGGTCAGAAATTGCTTTCCCTCCGCTTTGTTGAATAGCATTTACTTGTAAGCCATCCTCTATATCAAATGGATTTTGAACTTTAAATATTTCCTCCATTATCTTCAAAAACTCTTCTTCATTTTTAGATTCACCGTTAATCGTAAGTGAATATGGTTCCACTTCTCCCAATTTATAATCAACAATAAATTGAATTGTCACCTTTTTCCTTGGCATCTCAGGACTCTCCCCCTGAAATTCTACTAATTCTAATCCTTCCGTTCCCCGATAGTATATCCATCCTGAATTTTGAAAATAATTTTCGAACGATTCACCAATTGAAAAGACTGGATATTCATAAAGCGAGCTTGTACGAACTTTTTGAATAATATCCCGATCAGTTGGGAAAAAGAAATGACTAAACAAAATACTAGCAACTGCTAAAATAGTAACGATTGTTGCTCCCATTTTACTCGTTCCACCACTATCACGGATGAGATAATTTTCAACCGATTCATCTTTAATTCCCCGTGCTTTTATTCGATATATACGCCTTTCTGCAAATTGATAAAATAATCCATTTGCAAAAATCCCCATCCCAAATAGAATGAAAACGAGTAATAAAAACGTGAGAGGCACCATATTAATGATTGGCAACGCTACGTTGAACCCCATATAATAAGAAAATGCATCACATGCTACTAATAACAGTATAAATAAAGCAGCAGGTACGTAATACTTACGATATCCAAGCCAACCTACATTAAAAATAGCAGCCAGACCATTCCAGCTCCACCTAGCAATTCGCTTATTCTCAAGCTCCCATTTTCTTTTGTAATATGGATATTGTCTCCCTACATATACTTCTAATTCTTTGTCTATTAGCGAGCTTTCTTCACCTTGTTCATTATGCAAGTTTCGTTGACAATTTGCACAATTCAGCTGATCATTAATACAAGGTCGCCCACAATTTATACATTTCAAAACAATCCCTCTTTCCATCCATACTTCATTGTGAACTACCCACCACTTAGTATCTCTTACGAGCTTACCCCGAAGTGGGGGCTTCTCGGTTCATCTTTCCTTTTGATAGCTAACGAATTTGTCTTAGGACAGCCGAGCTAACTCCCTCGTTCCAAAGGTTGTTTCTTACGATTTATTTAAAATACCTTCATGTTTCAATAACCACTCTTTCCTCCATAAACCACCCGCATACCCAACAAGTTTTCCACTCTTTCCTATTACACGATGGCATGGAACGATAATTGAAATTGGATTCCGGCTATTTGCCCCTCCTATCGCTCGTACAGCTTTCGTATTCCCAACCTTCTCCGCAATATCTAAATATGAAGCACTTACGCCATACGGAACAGTGTAAAGTGCATCCCATACATTCTTTTGGAATGGTGTTCCTTCAGCAGACAATGGAACTGTAAACTCTTTTCTTTTTCCTTCAAAGTATTCATCTAATTCATTTATACATTGTTCAACAAGTTCATTTTTATGTTCTTCTTTTCTTTCTTCAACAAATATAACAGACGTAATTCCTTCTTCGTTCGCTGTAATTTCTAACAAACCTAATTCACTATCATAATAAGCCTGGTACATATGTCATCCTCCAATTCATTACATATTATTTATTGTAACACGAATAGACGAAATTTTTCGTATAAGCGTTTTATTAGGGAAACAAAAAAGAGGATGATACAATGTAAGAAAATTCAATCAAGTGGGATATTTGATGGAGTTTCAACTCTTTTCACCTTATACAATTAAGGACGTTACGCTAAAAAACCGTATCATTATGTCACCTATGTGCATGTATTCATCAGAAAATGAGGATGGCCAAGTAACTAATTTTCATCTCGTCCATTATGGAACCAGGGCTGCTGGCCAAGTAGGTTTAGTTATGATTGAAGCAACAGCTGTGTTACCTGAAGGACGAATTTCTAACAAAGACTTAGGCATTTGGGATGATACTCTAATTGAAGGCTTACATAAAACGACAACATTTATACATAATAACGGTGCAAAAGCAGCCATTCAACTCGCTCACGCCGGAAGAAAGGCTGAATTAGAAACAGATGCTTTCGCTCCCTCAGCAATTCCGTTTAACGATAGAATGAAAATACCAGTAGAAATGAATAAAAAGCAAATTAAAGAAACTGTTTCTGCTTTTCAAAAAGCAGCTTTACGCTCTAAACGAGCGAGGGTTGACGTTATTGAATTACATGGTGCTCACGGTTATCTTATTAATGAATTTCTTTCTCCGCTTTCCAATAAGCGGACTGATGAATACGGGGGCTCACCTGAAAATCGCTATCGTTTCTTACGCGAAATCATCGATGCTGTAAATGAAGTTTGGAACGGACCGTTATTTGTTCGTATTTCAGCAAATGATTATCATCCTGACGGGTTAACGGTTCAAGATTATGTGCAGTATACAGGATGGATGAAAGAACAAGGGGTAGATTTAATCGATTGTAGTTCTGGTGCTGTTGTACCCGCACATATTGATGTGTATCCTGGTTACCAAGTACAATATGCTAAACATATTAAGGAGCATGTTAACATCGCGACTGGTGCGGTAGGATTAATTACAACCGGATCACAAGCAGAGCAAATTTTAAATAATAACGAAGCAGATTTAATTTTTATCGGACGCGAGTTACTTCGTAATCCATACTTCCCAAGAATAGCTGCCAATGAACTTGGCTTTGAATTAAAAGAACCATATCAGTACCGACGAGCACCCGGGAAAATTAAAACTAATAAATAAAACCGAGAAATTATTCTTCTCGGTTTTACTTATTTTATTTCTATAATATCGTTTGAACTATAAATATGAATACCAGATTCTTCACGTAGCGCTGTTATATACATTCCTTTCGCCACATCTTTAGCTGAAATTGGTTTATACTTTTTAAAAGCCCCTTTAAATATAAACGGAAGAATACGAGATAATTTCTCAGCCATTCTTTCCCCAAAACGATATTCTTGTCGATTTCCAACTAATAATGACGGCCTGAAAATGTGTATGCCACCAATAACTAGCTTTTTCAGCTCCTCTTCCATTTTCCCCTTCACTTGCGAGTAAAAGAAAAATGATTTAGGTTTTGCTCCCATTGATGAAATAACAAGAAAATTTTGTACGCCTTGTTTTTCAGCTAAGCAGGCAGCTCGCAATGTATATTCATAATCTACTTTTTTAAAATTCGACTTCGATTTCGCTTTTTTTATCGTTGTTCCTAAGCAACTAAAAACATCATCTACTGCAAAAAATTCTTTATATTCCTCTAATACTGAAAAATCCACCTGTTTCTGTTGCAATTTCTCATGCTGTAATTGTAATGGTTCCCTTACAAAAATAGTAATCGAATCGTAGTAATCTGAGTCAAGTAATAGTCGCGTTATTTCTTGTCCAACTAACCCACTTGCGCCAAGTACTAACGCTGTTCGCTTATTCATATATGTGTATACCTCTTTATTTACTATTCTCTCCTATAGCTAATTGTCGCTAACAGGAGTTTCCGTTCTCCCATTTTATCATAAGTAAAGCGCTATGCGTATGCATAGTGCTTTACTTACTCTTTTTTCTTTTCTTTTTCTTCCGCTGGCAATTTCGTAATTGTTGTAGCATCTCCTAAATTACTTATTAATCTCCTTAAAAAAATTAAAACAAAAGATAATGGCAATACTACGGCAAGTATTAATAAGATAGCCTCCATGAAGTAACCCAAGCACTCATCCCCTTTTTTTCTGCTCCCTCCCAATATATGAAAGTAACATTGTCACATATGCACCCATCATAAAAATTAATACCGTTCTTTTTGACAAATTTATAACAAAAACAAATCGTAATGATTATTATTTATTGCAACTTTCATAAAGATGTATTATACTAGGTTCGCAAACTAAAACGTAATTATTCCGTTTTGCATTAAAACGATATTTTCTTCTTACATTTGGAGAAAATATAAGAAGAAAAAAGAAAAGAGGAGAATTATATGCCTAAAAAATTAGCTCTATTTTCATTTATACTTATTTTCACACTCATCTTTGCTGGATGTTCTAACAACAAAGATAGTGCAGCGAAAAAAGATGGGAAACTTTCTGTTTATACAACCATTTTCCCACTCGCTGACTTTGCAAAAAAAATCGGTGGTGATTATGTAAATGTAGAAACAATTTACCCACCTGGTGCGGATTCTCATACATTTGAACCGAGTCAAAAGCAGACTGTACAAGTTGCGAAAGCCGATTTATTTGTTTATAATGGCGCAGAATTAGAACCATTTGCCGAAAAAATGGAAAAATCATTAAAAAAAGAAAACGTAAAAACTGTAAATGCATCTAAAGATATCGAACTTCGTGCTTCATCTGAAGAAGAGCAGCACGATCATGGCGACGGTCATAAAGAAGATGAACATCATCATGATAAAGACCCACACGTTTGGATAGATCCTACTCTTGCGATGAAACAAGCAGAAAAAATTAAAAATGCACTTGTAGAATTACAGCCTGAACATAAAAAAGAGTTCGAAAAAAACTTTGCAGCACTACAAACAAAATTCACTGATTTAGATGATCAATTTAAAGCAGTTGTTGCAAATGCAAAAACGAAAGAAATATTAGTTTCACACGCAGCTTACGGCTACTGGGAACAACGATACGGTTTGAAACAAATTCCAATCGCTGGAATTTCAGCATCTGATGAACCATCTCAAAAACAGCTTGCTGACATTACAAAAACAGTAAAAGAGCACGGTCTACAATATATTTTATTTGAAACATTCTCTACTCCAAAAGTAGCATCAGTTATTCAAAAAGAAACAGGTACAAAAATTTTACGCTTAAATCACCTTGCTACTATTTCTGAGGATGATGCAAAGAACAATAAAGATTACTTCACATTAATGGAAGAAAACGTAAATACTTTAAAAGAAGCAACAAACTAATCAACTATATTTTCTAGGCAGCTGAATATGTCATTCAGCTGCCTTTTTATGTATTTATCCTTGACTTGATCGAAATAACAAGTAGAATTATCCATATTAGCTTGTAAGCTATACTAATTTAGAAGGTGAGTTGGAACTATGAATCTTCACATTTGTGAAGTAACAGCAAATAATTGGCGTTCAGTTGCTGCTTTAGACGTAGCAAAAGACCAGCAGCAGTTTATTGAAAGCAATGCGTTTTCTTTAGCGGAATCATTATATGAAGAAAACGGAACGTCAGTAGCCTTATATGACAAAGAAACACTCGTTGGATACGCAATGTACGGTTGGTATTCCCAAAAACATGAAAGCGTATGGTTAGATCGTTTTATGATTGACCAACAATTTCAAGGAAAAGGATACGCAAAACGTTTCCTTCGCTTACTAATTCAATTCTTGCAAGAAAAATTCGAATGTAAAATAATTTATTTAAGTTTACATCCTGACAACAAACACGCAATGGGACTATATGAGTCATTTGGCTTCCGTTTAAATGGGGATATTGATGACGAAGGTCCAGTTGTAGGTGTTGTAATGGAATTACTTATAGATGAAAATACAAGCCTGTGAAAACAGGCTTTTTATTATGCATTTATCAATGTTATGTTTTCTATTTTTAGTTTCTTTCCCTTATATACTTCATTTTTGTAATCTAGTATTATCTCATTAAAATGCTCATAAAAAATAAGCCTGCGATTTACGCAGACTTATTTCACACATTCTTCAAAATGTTCTTGGAACCATTCTTTATTAATATCTCTTCCGATGAAAACTACTTCGCTTACCCGCTCTTCGCCCTCTTGCCACTCTCTATCGTACGAAGCAGCAAATAACGTATGCACACCTTGGAAAACAATACGTTTATCTACTCCATCAATAGATAAAATTCCTTTGTAGCGATATAAATGCTCCCCTAGTTCTTGAACGACAGCTGACATCCACTCATTCAATTTTTGTAAATCTAACGGACGTTCTTCACGTAGTACAAACGATTTTACACCTTCTAGATGGTTATGTTCTGTATGAGGGTAAATTTGCAGCGTATCTTTCGTTTTAAACGTTTGAATTTGTAATAACGATGGAATATCTACCTCACAGTTAGTCGCCTCGATTAACTTTGCAGTCGGGTTAATTCCTTGAAGTTCATGCAAGAGATTTTCTTTCTCATTTTCTTCAATTAAATCTAATTTATTAACTAACACAACATCAGCAAAGGCAATTTGTTCTTTTGCTTCTAGTCCCTTTTCAAAATGTTTATGTATATGATAGCTATCTACAACTGTTACAACACCGTTAATTTGATATGCAGATTGAATAACTGGATCTAAAAAGAAAGTTTGAATAATCGGACCTGGATTTGCAAGACCTGTTGTTTCAATTACTAATCCATCAAAGTCCATTTTCCCTTCTGCTTTCACATCCAGTAATTGTTTTAAAGCAACAAGTAAATCTTCACGCACAGTACAGCATAAACAACCGTTTGTCATTTCCATAATTTCTTCTTCGACATTCATAATCAATTGATTATCAATACCAATTTGCCCTATTTCATTTACAATCACTGCTAATTTCTTGCCGTGATCCTCTGATAAAATTCGATTTAATAATGTCGTTTTCCCTGATCCAAGAAAACCAGTTAATATTGTTACTGGAATCATCCCTTACATCTCCTTATAGCTCTATGTTTCTACATTATAGCATATAGAAAAAATCGTTTTTGTAGCAAAACATATTTATTGTATGTACGACCCTGTAACTATATAATAATACGTAGTAAGAAAGCCTTTTCAAAAATATTATTCATTCATATAGGGGGTACTTATAGTGGAACGAGTTCAAATGGCCGAAACGCTAGAATTTTCTCGTATTATTCAAGGTTTTTGGCGTTTAGCAGAATGGAATATGCCAAAGCAAGAGTTACTTTCTTTTATTGAAGACTGTATGGATTTGGGGATTACTACTTTCGATCACGCTGATATTTATGGTGGGTATACGTGTGAAGGATTGTTTGGAGAAGCGTTACAATTAAAGCCTTCCTTACGCAAAAATATGCAAATCATCACTAAATGTGGAATCGCTCCCCCATCACCTAAATTTCCAGAGCGATATGTTGCTCACTACAATACGAGTGCTGAACATATAATAAAAAGCGCGGAAGATTCATTACAAAACTTACATACAGATTATATTGATGTATTGCTCATCCATCGTCCAGATCCATTTATGGATCCAACTGAAGTGGCAGAAGCGTTCTCACGCTTAAAGCAAGAAGGCAAAGTTCGCCACTTCGGTGTATCTAACTTTTTACCTTCACAATTTAATATGTTAAGTTCGTATTTAGATTTCCCACTCATTACAAATCAAATTGAAGTATCTGCGATGCAAATCGAGCATTTTGAAAAAGGTACGATTGATTTATGCCAAGAAAAACGAATCAATCCAATGATTTGGTCACCTCTTGCTGGTGGAGAAATCTTTACTGGCCAATCAGAACGCGCCGTACGTGTACGTGAAACTTTACAAAAAGTTGCTACTGAACTAGGTGTTACTAGCATCGATACTGTTATGTATGCATGGTTACTCGCTCATCCAGCTAACATGATGCCAATCGTTGGCTCTGGTAAATTAGATCGAGTAAAAACGGCTGCAATGGCGACAAAAGTTAATTTAGACCGCCAACAATGGTTTACAATTTTCGAAAGCTCTAATGGACATCCTGTACCATAATAAACAAAAAGAAGAGCTGTTTCTTTACAGCTCTTCTTTTTCATATATATTTCTCGTCATTGCAAATACACACATATCCCTTAATCCATTTCCATCCACCGCAACACTCGCGCTTTCTAAAGTACCCTCTAATTTAAATCCTAATTTCTCAGGTATCGCTCTACTCTTCTTATTTAGAGAATCACAACGAATTTCTACGCGGTTTGCTTTCAATTCAGTGAAAGCATAATCTGTTATACCTTTTGCAGCCTCTACCATATAGCCCTTTCCACTAAACCTTGAATCAATCCAATACCCGATTTCAAATTGAGGTATATCCCAATTAATACGATGTAATCCGGCAGATGCAATAAATTCACCTGTTTCGTTCGAAAAAACTAGTAGTCTCAAATCTTCACGCTGCAAAAATTGAATATGCGATTTTCTAATACTCTCTTCTATTTCTTCCTCTGTTTGCTCTTTTTGTGCAAAGACCATCCAAGGTTTTAATTCTTGTATTGAAGCTTGAATTGCGTCATATACAACTTTACCATCACCTGGTTTTGGCATTCGAATAAAAAGCCTGTCAGTATAAAATTCAGAAGGAAAATCGAATAATAACGGATTCACTGTAAACACTCCCTATAATTCTTTTATATATAATAATATCCATCTCAAGTTATACAGTAAAGAAATTTCTGAATTTTAAACTTTTTGATCATTCACTTCCATCGCCACACGCACTCCAGATTCAATCGCACCTTGAATCCATCCGTGATACAGCGTTGTATGATCACCAGCAAAATATATTCTCCCCTCAGGTTTTACAATGACTGGCTGTAATTCTGATTCTTGGCCAGCTTGAAATAGTGCAAACCCTCCAAGCGCATATGGATCTAATGTCCAACTCTTTGATATTCCAGACATGAACTCATCATATACTTGACCACCTAATATTGTTGCTAAATTTTGTAGTGTGTAATAGATACGATCCCCCTTTGATACCCCATCCCATAACAACGCATCATAAGACCATGTATAGCTTCCTAACATCATAGCAGGCCCTTTCTCTCCGATTCCATGGCTTGGATAATACGCATAACGTATAGGAAGATCTGTTATAATTCTCCCACCTAATTGCCCTTGTTCCTCCCAAAAACGACTTTTAAATTGAATTCCTATTTTTGTAGCTGGCATATAATGCAATTCGCGAATTGTTTTCCACTTCGCATGAGATATCGAATCAAATGGATCTACTTCTACAAATCGCATTGTTGAAAAAGGAATTGTAACAATAACTAAATCCCCTGTAATACTACTATATTCAAAAGTTTCCTCGTTCCGGTAATAGGCTGTTACACTATTGGCTTGTTGATGAAGCTTCATTAATTTTTGATTATATATAATATTTTCTTCTAATTGTGGTAAAAAAGACTTTGGTAATCTATCATTCCCACCTATTATTTCGCAAAATCCGCTCTCCTCTTGCATAATATATAAAAAACGTAACGTCTCAACGAATGACCTTTCTAAAAAACCTTCTAAATCTAATAGAACACCTATCATCTCAATCGTTACTGGCGAAAAATACGTATTATATTGATAAGGATGATATTTTAAAAATTGACCTGTAGAATATCTCCCAAAATCCTTTACTACAATATCCCAATTTTTCTCTGGGTTCTTTTTTATAAAATTTATAATGGGCTGTACCGCTAACATTAATAGTTCCTCAGACGTTTTCCCAACTTCATTCATTTCCACAGGATATCTTAAAATACTTGGATCTTTTTCGTATTGTTTTAATGTCGTTTTCCGACCATTTACGTAGATAATATCTGTCTCATTCCTATTAATAAAAGGGCTCACCTGTAGCCCAAACTTTCTTATATATGCCATCGTTAATGTATGCGAATACGGAATTCTCATCGCTCCAACATCTAAATATAATCCGGTATCTTCCATCCTAACTGTCTCTATGCGGCCACCTACACGGTTGTTCGCTTCAAAAACCTTCACTTCATGCCCTGCTGCTTTTAATAAAGATGCCGAAACTAATCCAGCCATACCAGCCCCTACTACAATGATTTGTTTCGGACGTGTCGTCTTCTTCAATCCCTTATTTATAACTTTTAACGTTTCATCCATCTCATTGTTAAACATTATATCTTTCTGCACAATCCCACCCCTTACTTCATGAAATACAAATTAGTGGTTTAGTGCATTTTATTCATAAATTCACTTAAACATAACACCACCACAATTTGAAAATTCACTAAAAATACATAAGGTGCAGCTCTCCCCCTTCCACATGCTTCATATGATAAACATACAGATAGTAACTGTATGGAAAGGGTGGATACACATGAAACGTACTTACGATTATCAGGCTACAAAAAAACATTTAGAATTAAAGAAACAGCAGTTATGTAAAAAACTCACTAGCGTTAAACTAACTGAAGAAGAACGCAAGCAAATACATTTAGAAATTGATAACTACGAATATATATTAAACTTAGTCGAAATGAATCATTATGAACGAGGGTTTTCTCATTAAAAGCGGATAAAAAATTATTCACTTTTCCTTTTGAGCATTTCACTACGCATTTTTCGTAAGTAAATATATAATAGGATGTACATTAAGATTGAGAGGTATATTCTATGATCAAATTAAGTGTATTAGACCAATCACCTATTTCAGATGGTAGCACAGCAGCCCAAGCTATTTCACATACAGTTACGCTTGCACAAGAAGTTGAGAAACTCGGATTCACACGTTTTTGGGTATCCGAGCACCATAATTCAGTTAGCTTAGCTGGTTCAAGTCCAGAAATACTCATTTCACATATTGCCGCGAAAACTGACCGTATTAGAGTTGGTTCTGGTGGTGTTATGCTGCCACATTATAGTCCATATAAAGTTGCCGAGAATTTCCGCGTTTTAGAAGCACTTTATAGGGGCCGCATCGACCTTGGTGTCGGGAGAGCGCCTGGTGGTATGCCGATAGCAACTCGCGCACTTCAAGAAGGTAAAATGGTCTCACTTGATCAATATCCAGAACAAATTGCAGATGTTGCTATGTACTTACATGATCAAGTACCAGAAAACCATCATTATGCAAACTTAAAGGCTACTCCAGTTATCCCAACATCTCCTGAAATGTGGATGCTCGGTTCTAGCGGAGAAAGTGCAATGATTGCTGCAAAACAAGGCGCTTCTTTTGCATTTGCACAGTTCATTAACGGATACGGTGGCCCTGAAGTAATGAAGGCTTACCAAGAACAATTCCAACCTTCCTATTTAGGTGATAAACCAAAATCAATCGTATCTATTTTTGTTATTTGCGGAGAAACAAATGAAGAAGCGGAGAAGATTGCATCAAGCCTTGATTTATCGATTTTACTATTAGAACAAGGAAAACGGACTACTGGTACTCCTTCTATTGAAACTGCTCAAAATTATTCGTATAGTGCTTATGATCTATTCCGCATAAAAGAAAATCGTCAACGTATGATTGTCGGTGATCCGTCTTCTGTGAAAGAAAAAATATTAAACTTAAGCAAAGCGTATAATACTGACGAATTTATGATTGTCACGATTACTCATCAATTTGAACATAAATTAAACTCTTATCGCCTATTGGCAGATGCTTTTAATTTATAATAACGAAAAGGAGATGCATCACATATGATGCATCTCCTTTTCTTACTACCAATCAATTGTTTTTGCTTCCTATATATTCAATAGCTTCTTTTAATAACTCATCAAAATTATGAGGATAATCATGATTTAAGTTAGGCACAACTTTATACTTATGTTCTATATTTTTATCCTTTAATAACGTTACAAATTGCTGTGTACCTTCAAAACAATCTTCATCTTGATCCCCACATATTATATATCCTTTTATGCTTTTATCATGCAATATTCCAATCATTTCTTCCCATTCTTCCATTTCCGGGAGCCACGGTGCCACAAAAATAAAACCGTTCACTTCTATTTCACCTTGTAACATGGAATGTAACGCTACTCTTGCCCCAGCAGAAAAGCCACCAATAATAATATTCCCAAATGTTTTATTCACTTTAATCTTATTGTAATGTCCTTTTAACTCTTCTCTTCCTCTTTCGATATTATCCCACACATATCCATCTGAAAATTGAATTTGGGAAGATTGAGGCAATGCTAGCATAAAACCTTGTTCCATTACAGAGTTCCAATATGGTTCTATTATTTGTATATTTTCTTGATCCCCATGCAGTGTTATTAGTAGATTTTCAGTTTGTTTGCTGTATTTATATTTCACGTCTGCTTGTTCCGATTTCTTTGCTAATTCTTCTCTTTCTTTACATAATTGAACCATTCTATGAAACTCTTCAAATTTATGTAGTGGTTTTAAATCATCATCGGAAATTAAATACTCACTTCCGTACCAAAATCCATTTTCTATAATTGCTTTCTTCATTAAATGCAACGCTTCTTCTTCAAGTCCTGCTGCACTTGCTAATGCATATTTAAAATTATATATTTGTGCTTCATTACCCATTACATCTTTAGCATTATTCATTATATAAGAATACGCTTCAAAACTTCCTTTATTTGCATAACAATGTAACGTTTCATTTAATAACTTAATATAAGTCATATTATTTTCCATATAGGAATTCCCCCGTAACCTTTTATAATAATTGCTTCTCCAATCTTCCTATCATTCTAGGGTCACGGTATAAGTAGTTAAATTCTACAATTCAACTTAACAATACCTGATTCTCAGAATGATATTTAATAGTTAATGTATGTATACGCATAATACACCACTCCTTCCTATCCACTAGTTGTAGTATAAAGTTAAATAAACTGAAAAATCAATATTTTAATAAAAAAAAGACAACAATAATATTATTGTTGTTCTCATAACATCTGCCCACTATTCTTTTTTTTCTTATCTGGTTTACTTGAAACTAAATAATGCTTTTCTGAAATATATAAGTTTCTTTTTAATATACGATTTAAATATGGTCCTAGCTTCACTCCGCATATGAGGCGATCTTCGCTATCTTCAACAATTGGGAACATTTCTTTTTCTGTTACATATTGATCTACGGCCTTTTGTACGATATCAATTTCTTTAACTAGGTTTAAATTTTCTTCTGTATGTTCAAATACTTCAAGCGTTTCCTTCGTTATCAGAAAAAAATTTGTTGGAAATGCAGGTAAATAGGGCTTTAACAAATCATAATTTACTGTGTAATCATCATTTACTAAAACTGTATAAACGATATTAGCATTCGTTTCTAGAAACTTCGCCATCGCTTGTTCTAATTCATCTTTCGTAATTTCCCTATCTTCTTTTCCAGTTCTGAAAAAGCGAAACATTGTATCGCCTCCTTTTTACTATATTATAGCATAAAAGAAAACTGAAAAATTATAAAAAACTCTATTGAAAGAATTTTTCAATAGAGTTTTTCTTTAATCCATTTATGTTTATTTTAAGAATGCACTTAACATCCATACATGTTGTTCTAATGTCGTATGAATTGCTAATAGCATATCAGCCGATGTTTCATCATCAGCTTCATCAGCTACTTCCATACCTTCTTTTAATTCTTGAATAAGTGCAGAAAAATCATTTACTAAAATTTGCACCATTTCTTCTGCAGACTCTTTGCTTGTCCCTTCGATTACAGTTGAAGTTGCTAAATACTCTTTCATTGTCGCTAACGGTTTTCCTTCTAACGCTAAAATACGCTCTGCTAACTCATCAATGTATGTTCCTGCTTCATTATAAAACTCTTCAAATTTCTCATGTAATGTAAAGAAGTGCGGTCCTGTCACATACCAATGATAATTATGCAGTTTGACATATAATACATTCCAGTTTGCTACCTGCTTGTTTAATACTTCAACAACATTTGTTTTCGTACTCATACAATCCACTCCTCTTATCATGTTACTATCTTTTAATAACCTAACCTCATTTTACCATACATTTCCTATTATTCCGAATAAACAGCTTACATGTAACAAAGTTTTAACACCTTTAATATTTCCCTAATATCATATAATTCATGTATCCTTTCAACCAGTTCATATGTCTAATTGTCCAAGCTCACACATAAGCATAATAGTAAGTTAAGCTCATCATAGAAGAAAGAGGGATAACATGGACAATCAACAATGGCAAGTAGCAAAGAAAGTCGCTGCTACTTATATCGGAACTGTCGTTGGAGCTGGATTTGCTACTGGGCGAGAAATTGTTGAATTTTTCACAGTGAACGGATTGTACGGGACCATTGGCATATGTATAAGTGGATTTTTTTTTATTTGGCTCGGTACAAAGATGATGTTGCTCTCCTCACAAATCGGGGCATTTTCAGCGCAAGATTTCAACAAATATTTATTTGGAGATGTATTTGGAAATGTTATAAACACATTATTATTACTCGTATTATTTGGTGTAACGAGCGTTATGTTATCAGGAGCCGGGGCAGTATTTGAAGAACAACTTCGCCTCCCGAGACAACTTGGTATTTTCATCACAGTCATCGCCTGTCTCATTATTGGGAGCCGGGGATTACAAGGTGTCTTTGAAGTAAATACACTTGTCGTACCTATTATGATGATCTTTATTATCGGACTTGCTATTACAACCTTTATTCATGGTACAACTCCTATTATGGACACCGTTCCTACAGAAAGTTGGAATATGAAATGGATCACTAGTCCTATTACATATGTCGCATTAAATCTTTCTCTCGCCCAAAGTGTTCTCGTCCCATTGGCCGGTGAAGTAAAAGATCGAAAAGCTATTTTATGGGGGGGGATTTTAGGAGGTGCGGGGCTTTGCTTTATTTTATTATGTAGCCATTTAGCAATATTATCAGTTGAACAATTTTATCAATATAACATCCCAATGGCTGAAGTTGTAAGAAGGTTTAATGCAACTTTCCATTTTTTCTTTGTTCTTATCATTTTTGGTGAAGTATTCACAACATTAGTTGGGAATATATTCGGAATGACAAAACAAATGCAATCCATTACCGGATGGAAAAGTAATAACATTATTTACTTCATATTACTAATTAGTTATTGCTTTAGTTTCATCGGATATAGTGAATTACTTCATATTCTATATCCTATTATCGGTTGGGTGAGCATCATTTTACTACCGATTATTGCCTTTAAACAACTTCAAAAAACATGAAAAAACATCCGTGTATACGGATGTTTTTTCATCTTCATTCACAGTCTTCACATACTTCCCAGTACGGCCCCATTTCTACTGCAAGATATGGCTTTAATTGCAAACGAATCATTCGACTTGGCATGCGTTCCAATACGAATTGAATGCCGTCTTCCTCTTCATCCAACTCAACTTTTGAAATAGCAATTCTTTGCATAGTAGTAATAGGGCTTCCATCTTTATATAAAGTGATTTTCACCTCATCATACTCATTAAAATACAATTCAACATTCATTTGCTTTTTTAACATTTCATCAACAATTTCATAATTATCATTTTGTTCCTGGATTATATATTTCCAGCCGCCTCTATCTAATTTTATCGGAGCAGCTTGGAATAATGTCATCAAATCCTCGTATAGCATAAGATAACCCCTCTCTTACTAAAAAACGATGAGTATTTTATATACCCTTTATCTCTATCACTATCCATGTTTATTGTACCATATATCACGAATCTTACTGCATTCATTTGCTTTATAAACTCATACAAAACATATAGTATTTTCAGTTCACTCTCTATTCACTAGTACGTCCTCTTACTGATAACTTATCACTTTCCTTATTTCCTACACACTACTTATAACTCTTAAAAAACCACAAAAAAGAAGAGTAATTTATATCACTCTCCTCATAAGACTTTTCCTGTAGCAGCTAATGCTAACACTATAATTAAACTTGCAAATAATAGTGATACAATTAAACTAAAAATCGGTAATATTTTCTTTTCATTCTTCTTAAATAATAACCTTAAACTAAGAATGATATTTAATGGAACAAATATAAAATAAAAGTATTTAACGATTTGTAATGAGCTATTTGAAAGTGTTTTAAATACAAACACTTCAATTAAAAAAGCAACAAAGAATAAAATGCTTAACCAAAACGAGACATAGCTAAGCCAAGAATGTCTTTTCGTTCCCCAATACACTCCCATACTGATCTCCTTTAAACGTAGTCTATATTATATTAATTATACACCCGCTTAACAAATTCCTCTATTTTTCGACAAACATTACATACATTGAACCTCTAATCCGTTTATCAGCTAAAAGACTGTCTCTAATAGCACTAATGCTATTTTGAGACAGCCTCCCCTTTTTATACTTTAAATCTTTCAATTAATACTTGTAACTCTTCCGCCATTTGAGATAGTGTACCAGCCGCAGAACCAATTTCTTCCATAGAAGCTAACTGCTCCTCAGCTGACGCTGCAACACTTTGTGTACTCGTCGCATTATTTTGTGCCGTCATAGCAATTTGACCAACCGAAATAGATACTTCATTTGCACCTTTTGACATCCCATTAGCTGTTTCAACCATCGTTTTAATTTGGTTAGCAATTTCATTTGTAGATTGTAAAATTTCAGTGAAATTTTGTTTTGTTTCATTTGCAATAACAAGTCCAGATTGCACTTCTTCATTTACATTATTCATAGATTTTACTGTCTTACTCATATCATCTTGTATTTCACAAATTAATTTACTAATTTCACTTGATGATACACTAGATTGTTCTGCTAATTTTCGTACTTCATCAGCAACAATTGCAAAGCCTCTTCCATGCTCACCAGCTCTTGCAGCCTCAATTGCTGCATTTAAAGCTAGAAGATTTGTCTGATCTGCAATATTTTGAATAACTTCTAAAATATCACCAATTTGCTTTGATTTGTTATTCAACAACTGAATAACAGCATCTGACTGTGAAACAGATTCCGCAATAGATTGCATTTGATTTACTGTTTTTCCAACTAGCTTTCCACCATCTTCTGCTTTTTCACGAGTGTGAGCAGAAGCAGTATTAATAGATGATGAGCTATTTGCTACATGCTGAATCCCTTCTGTTACATCAAACAGTAACATAGCACCATTTTCTACGCTTGCTGTTTGCGTCGTTGCCCCACTTGATATTTCATCCATTGCCATTGTAATTTGTTCCGTTGCTTCACTCGCTTGTCTTACACTCGCAGTTAGCTCTTCTGATGCCGCTGCTACATGCCCGGCCGAATCATTAATTCTTCCAATTAACGTTCTTAGTGAATCTGTCATTTCATTAAAACCTTTTGCAAGTTGACCGATTTCATCGTTTGAATGAATTTCAATTGTTTGCGTTAAATCTCCTTCACTTATTTCTTTAGAAGTGGCAACTAATCTCTTTAAAGGTTTTGTAATAGAAAGAGTTACGAAATAAATAAGTGCCCCTCCTACAACTAATGAAATAAGCATAACAATTAACATATTATAAAATACAGGCTGAGCAGCTTCAATTACTTCATTTGAGTACATCGTTCCACCGATTTTCCAACCTGTTTTTAAGTTTGTAGCAAATACCATTTTCTTTTCACTACCATCATACGTGTATGAAAAAGTGCCTTGATTATCTTCGTAAATTCTCTTTGCCCAAGAATCAGCTGCTTTATCTCCTGGTTTTTCTTGAGGATGCGCAATTATTTTTTGTTTTCCATCTAAAATGAAAGTATATCCTTTTTTACCGATATTGATTAACTTTGTTGTTTTCAATAAATTCTCTAAACTTAAATCTACCGCAACAACACCATTTTTATCTTCTGTTTGTTTCGCAATCGTTACGACAATATGTCCATTTCCTTTCGCCTTATACGGTTCAGTGACCACGATTCCACCTTGTTTACTCACTGCATCTTTATACCAAGAACGAGTTGTTGGATCATAATCTGCTGCCATTTGTATATTTGGTTCTTGCACAAACTTCTTATCATTGCCGGCAACATATACTTGTTCAATATCTTTATTTAAATTAATATATTGAGATAATACCTTTCTTAATTCATCTTGATTATCTCCTTGATACATATCACTATGAATCACTCGTGCAAAGTTATTTACTTCGTTAAATTTCGCCTCAATCATTTGATTGATTAAATTATCTAATATTTTTATATTATCGTGAGCACTACTCGTAATTTGTGATTCAAAATTCTTTTTAGCCGTTTGATAAGACATTCCTCCAATAATAGAGACAGCTGCAATTAAAATTATCAAAAATGAAATTAATAGCTTTTTTGCTACTTTTATATCTCGAAACCACCTTAACAGTTTACTCATTATAAACCTCCTACATTTAAATGTTAAGTTTTAAAGATAAATAACCAATTATGAATATATCCCATTCCCTATCCTCTATTTTTACAATTCGTTTTTGATAAACACCTTGTAAAGTTTAAACAAATATTCCCCATTTGTCTATATATATGAATAATATTATTATAAAATTTACAAATACAAAAAACCAAAGGAATAGTCCTTTGGTTTTTCACATTTTTTTATATTGTTTAGAAATCTTCTTCCACTTATCACGCTCAGCTCTTGCGAGAATAGCATCTTGTTTTCTCATAAAATACGCCAATTCTCTTTGCAACTTTTTATAGCTTTGCAAACGATTTATCGTCATTAGCCCGTTATCAATTGCTTTATGCACTGCGCATCCTGGTTCATTCTCATGTTTACAATCTCGAAAGCGGCAAGTATTTGCAAGATCTTCAATATCAGAAAATGTAGTTTGAATTGCCGCGCTTCCTTCCCAAAGCTGAAGTTCCCTCATACCAGGAGTATCAATTACTAAACCGCCACTCGGTAATTGGAACAATTCACGGTGAGTTGTCGTATGTCTTCCTTTACTATCTTCTTCACGTATATCTCCGGTTTTTGCTACATCTGTTCCTATTAATGCATTTAACAAAGTAGATTTTCCTGCACCTGAAGATCCAACTAAAGCAACTGTTTTTCCTGGTGAGACAAATTGTTTCAATGATTCTATTCCGACGTACACTAAGCTATCAACAACAAATATAGGAACACCGATTGCTACCGCTTCAGTTTCTGCAATTTTCTGTTCCACATCTTCACATAAACTACTCTTCGTTAAAACAATAACAGGCATTGCACCGCTCTCATAAGCCACCAGCAAATAACGTTCCATCCTTCTTACGTTGAAATCATGGTTAAGTGCATTCACTAAAAATAGATAATCTACATTTGTTGCGATAATTTGTTCTTCAGTTCTGTTACCAGCTTCTTGTCTTGAAAAAGAACTTCTTCTCGGAAAAATACGGTGAATAATTGCCTTTTTCTCATTTTCTATTTTCTTTATATACACCCAATCCCCAACTGCCGGATAATCTCCCTTCGTTAACGCTTCATGACGAAACTTCCCAGACAGTTCCGCTACATATTCACCATCATTACAAATAATCCGATATATATGCTTATGCTCAAGTAAAATACGCCCTACTTCATAGTTCTCTACAGCTTGTTCTTCAAAAAAAGAATCCCATCCGAAAGATTCTAAAATATTTTGATCCAAATTGATATCCTCCCTAGTTTGAACTTATTTGAACTTAGTGGAAGGATTGTGCGCTCACTTATAGAGTATCGCCCTTTCCGTCCACCTTTGTATTTGGTTTATTATTCATATAAATTAATTTCGCCATAATACATCACCCCGTTCTAATTTTAATTACTCTCATTATATGGAATATCCCATTAAAAAGCTACCTTATTTAACGTAATTTTCAAATAACTTATTTTTTAGCATTTTAATTTGTCCGCGATGACTAATTTAATCTTCTAGCACATGAAACCAAAGGTAGTGCTGATTATACGCTACGCCATTAGGCCACTTTCTTTCTGACATTAGCCATTCGTCATCCTGTTCAATCAAACACTTTAGTGTTTCTTCTCTCAATTTTTGCAAAAGTTGTACATAATACGGTATGTCATAGCCACGAATAGATTTCCCTTCTTCCCCTAAATACAGTGCATCTTCCCATATTTCTAATTCTTCTTTTGTAAAGTCACGCTTTTGAAATGAAATAAGCTGATGTGCTTTTTCAATAGCCGCTATATGCTTTAGTAACGCTCCGATGGAATTCCCTCCACTCGGCATAATTAAATCTAATTGCTCAACTGATAGATCGTTTATTTCCTGTAATGTTACTGCCCGCGTATGCTCCATCATACTTACAAGTTCCCCTGTATTTTTTGTATAACCATCTACACTTCTTATACGATAATCTATATACATTTCACGCACCCCTTTCTGAATTCATATTAATGAAAAAAGGCTTCATATAATAGACTAAAATATATCAGATTTTTCTGTTATAATTAAATTGAACAAGCAACTAGCCAGAACAAACTTTCTCAATATGCTGATATGAAATTTAAAAAGGAATATATATTTAGTAAACGAATCTTATTCACTAAAAGGAGTGGATTCGATGGAAATGTATCAATGGCTAACTGCTGTTCTAGTTGGTGGCGTTACTGGCTTCGTTTCCCATCTGATCAATAACCAAGGTAAGTTATTGCTTCCACGCCGTTTAAAAACGTTTTTCCACTTTGGGTTTTTAACCGATATATTTACAGGTAGCCTAGCTGCACTTCTTGGACTTGTTTTATTCGATGTCACCTTAATTAAAGAAATAATAAAAGTATCTATTGTAACCGCTATTTCAGGCCAAACCTTTTTACTTCATCAAGCTCTAGGTGGTGAACAGGCTAAAAATACGCAAATTGGGAAAGCTGACGAGAAAATTCAAGAAATTGACAAATTATTACGACGTTAATCTATACTTTCTTTAAAAATTATTGTTATAATGAAAAATAAATATTTTCTATCGCGTCGTTTGTCAGAAGAAAGGGTGTTTCGTATGACAAAAAAGAAAATAGAAGATTTCTTAACAAACACCGAAAAAGAGGAACTGCTAGAAAACTATAAATGTTTACGAGAAGCCCGCACAAAAAGCGAAGCTAACTATTTTGGTGAAGCAGTAGACCATCTATTAAATAAAGCTAAAAAACGAATTATTGATGATGCAGGAATACATGATGAAAATGCGGCAACTGTTCAATCAAAGAGAAAAGCACTGTTTTAGCTAAAACAGTGCTTTTTATTACGGCATTTTTCACATTACTTTCACATCTATTTCACAAATATAAGTATTCCTATATGTTAAACTAAGTATATCCTTTTCCAAGGAACTATATGCCGATATATAAATCCCTATCTCTTTAGGGATTTTTTGTTTTTTGGATTTCCCCGATTTATTTTTAAAGGCTTTATGATGCAATTCCTTTTTCACTATCTTCACTAAGCTTTTCACTTTTTCTAAACAAAAATAAAGCTCCTATATATAGTAACGCAGTAAAACTACCTACAAGTATAAAATTGTGAGATGCTGCAAATAACATTCCTGCTATTGCCGCTCCAATCATTTGGCCAATATACATAGAAGCATTAGCAAGAGCGGCTCCTGTTCCTCTTGCTATACTAGACATATTTTGTAAGCGCCCCATCATCAATACAAACAAAATTCCTGTCACAAAAAATAAAACAAAGAATAATAACTCCACAAATATAATGTTCTTTACATGAGGAAGTAATACATATAGCACAGCTGTAAATACAATTCCACCATAGAAAGAAAGGTTATAACCAATTTTATTTACGATTCTTGGGCCAAAAATATTCCCTGTTAAATTTCCTAACCCTAATACGAGCATAGCTGTTCCTATTTCATGGACTTGTAAGCCAAATTGAATGGAAAGCCATACACCAAAAAATGAAAATGCAGCAAAATTACCAGTTTGAAAAACAAAATATGCAAAATAAGAAAGTGAAACCTTTGAATCTGTAAGTAATTGTTTATAGCGCTTTAAGATGTTTGTTTTACTTCCACCTATATGAACCGGTTGTATTTCTGGTAATACTACATAAATAAGAACGACAAGTAGTGCTGATAATATACCAATGACGAAGAATGGTGTTGTATAATGTATCGTTGCTAAATATGCTCCAATTGGCAGGCCTAAGATTTGGGAGATTGATAACCCTGCTGTTGCAATTCCAATTGCTTTTACAATTTGCTTCTTCTCTATAAGGAGCGGAATAGATGCCCATACTTGTGGAGATACAAAAGCTGCACTTACACCTGCTAAAAATCTAAATGTTAGCATCCATAAAAAACTCGGTGCCATTCCACACAAAAATGTACTTAATGCAAAAAAACTCATTCCTAATACCATCACTTTTTTTCTGTTTAAGCCATCTGATATAGGACCAGCGATAAGCGCAAATCCAGCGTATCCTAAAGCATATGAACTCACCATCCATCCTGATAATTCAGTTGATACATGATACACCTGTTGTAATGTCGGCAAAAGTGGTGAAATTAAGAAAGTATCTGTACCAATCATAAACATTATCGTAAAGAATACAGCTAGCACTCTTTTCATTTAAACCTTCTCCTTTTATATAAAAAGAGGGCCCTATCCCTCTTTTTAACTAATCTTCTAAAATAGATTCAATCTCTTTCATAACTTTTTCATTCAATGAAACATCCACTGCTCTTACACTTTCTCTTATTTGCTCTACCCGCTTCCCGCCAGGAATAACAGTATCAATTCCTTTTTTGTTTAATAACCACGCTAAAGCTAAATGCGATACTTCGAGATTCTTTTCTTTAGATAAGCCTTTTAACTTCTCAACTTTCTTAAAGTTACTCTTATATGTATTTTCTTCAAATAGATTTACACTTTGACGCCAATCCCCTTCATCCAATTTGAAATCTTCTGTATATTTCCCACCTAGTATCCCAAAGGCAAGAGGCCCATACGGAATAAATGAAATACCTGATTCTATACAATATGGCAAAAGTTCTTCCCCAGCAGCACGATCCAACATATTATACGGTGATTGTACAACATCTATATGTCCGTGCTGATTCGCTTCTTTTAGTTGCCCTACATTTACGTTAGATATTCCAATTGAACGAATTTTCCCTTCTTCTTTTAGGCGAGTAAGCTCTCCAATTGAATCTATGTAACTTGTTTCAGGATTTGTAAAATGTAAATAATATAAATCAATATAATCAGTTTGTAATCTTCTTAAGCTATTTTCCACAGCATTTCTTAAATAGCTTCGTTCATTATTAATATGAACCTCTCCATTTAATAACGGCTGAATTCCACCTTTTGTAGCAAGTACAAACTCGTGGCGTTTTCCTTTTAATACTTCTCCTACCAATTCCTCTGATCTACCGAAACCGTATGAATCTGCTGTATCAAAAAATGTAATCCCTTGCTGAATTGCTTCTTCTATTAATCTTTTTCCTTCTTCCTCATTCACATCAGCATATAAATTATGTCCCCCAACAGCGTTTGTTCCTAACCCCAACTTCGAAATATTTAGTCCTGCCTTTTGCAATTTTGTATACTTCATTTTTTATCCCCCTATATTTCTATTGTTCGATTATATTCGAACAATAGAAATATACCACTTTATATGTTATAGTGCAAATATATTAACTTATACAAGCAGGTGAAAAAATGCGTACTCTCTATCATCCAAATCGAGAAGAAATTCAATTCTCTTCTGTCTTATATGCACTTAGCGATCAAATTCGTTTACAAATTGTAACTATGCTACTAGAGAAAAATGAACAATCTTGTGGTGCGTTAAACATTCCAATTGCGAAATCAACTTTATCTCATCATTTCAAAGTTTTACGTGAATCTGGTGTTATGTTTACACGACTTGAGGGAACGCAACGTTTCATTTCAATTCGTGAAGAAGATTTAAATACTAGATTCCCTGGTTTATTAGATGTTGTAGTACATGCAACAGAACCGTACTAAAAAACATCTCATATGAATATGAGATGTTTTTTAGTTTTTGCTATTCTTTTAATAAATCTATTAATCCATTCCCTTCAGATGTACGTTCATACCCTAAAGGTACAGTCCTTTTTATAAGTTGCGCATATATTTCCGGCTCTGATAATTTTCTACCATACTCTCTCTCACACTGCTTTATGAGAAGCGCTAGCGCCCCAGCGACATGCGGCGTCGCCATTGAAGTACCACTTAATACCGCATATTTCCCCTCTGGATACGTAGACAGTATTTCATCACCCGGCGCTACTAAATCAATTTCTTGATTTGAATTACTAAAGCATGAAATTTTCTGCTCTAAATTAACAGCACCTACTTCAATTACTTCAGAATAAGCACCTGGAAAATCTAATTCTTCAGTATCATCGTTACAATCTCCATCATTTCCTGCAGCGCACACGACAAGTACGTCTTGTTTTACCGCGTTTTGAATAGCTTCATGTAACTCTGGTACATCTTGCGGACCACCAAGTGACATTGAAATAATTCTCACTTTCTCTTTATTCGGTCCTCTCCAATTTACAGCATAATGAATGGCCTCAATAATTTGCTCATAACTTCCAGAACCATCTCCAGCTAATACTTTTAAAACTAACATTTTAGAAAGTGGTGCGACTCCTAGTACACCCACTCCATTTTCAGTCGCTGCAATTGTCCCCGCTACATGAGTACCATGCCCATTATTATCAAGATAAATATTGGGATTTCCTTCATAATCTTTTGTGAAATTTCTCCCACCAATAATACGATCTTTTAAATCTACATGATTTACATCACAGCCTGTATCTAAAACAGCAACGACAATGTCTTTTCCTTTCGCGCTCTTTTCCCATACTTGCGGAGCATGAATCAATTGTACACCTGGTGGAATTTCATTTACTTGTTCAACCACTTTATTTACAGTAAACGGAATTAATTTAATGCCTTTTTGTTTATTCGCTGTACTACTATTCATCGTAATCCCTCCTGAAAATATATTATTTTCATTTCAGACCACTATTGAATGCGTTTAGATTTAACATTCGTTTTATTCGTTCCATTTCCCTTCCTCTCAAATGTTTCTCAATAAACAAAAGAAAAGGACCATTAATGGTCCTTTTCTTTTTCAGTTTTTCAATAGAATAATATAAAGTGAAACTATAATCAGTGGGTGGTGTTCATCCCCCACTGATTATTAGCCCTCACCAATCGGGCTTTTACGGGCAGTTGATCTCCCACCTAACTTCTTTGCTTCAGCCGAGTTTTGAGGTGGGAGTTTTACTGCCCACAAATAGCGGGATAAATTAAGACTAAATCTTACTCTTGTTCAAAAACTGCTCAATTTCTTTTATTACATGTTTTGCGCCTTCTATACTAACAGTAATGTTTCCATTTGCTAATGAAATATTTTGATCTGAAACATCACCTGTTATTTGACAAGCATTGTATGGTTGATATTTTTGTAAAATGACTTTGTCTTCTTCTACAAAAATTTCAAGTGGTGATTTGATTTGTATTCCTAATACATCCCGTAATTCTTTAGGAATAACTATCCGTCCCAATTCATCTACTTTTCGAATAATTCCTGTTGCTTTCATGTTACTCCCCCCTTACTCTCTATTATTTTTTTCACCTCGCTATTTTCATTTTATCACTATATATTTGGTAATGCCTTACTCTTTTTAGAAAATATAGTACAAAAGTTAAAAAAACACATTTAACGAATATTCAATCTTTCTTTCAATTGTTTTAAATAACGCGATCGTATAATTAAGAAGTATACAACTTGAATACCTACGAAAATACTTAATACAATTGTATTTTCTTTAAACAGTGAGTATTCAAACATTTGTCCTAACGCAGTTAATGCTACTGCCCCGTGTAATGTTGCAACTCCAACTGGAACGAAGAATAAAAGCGCTAAGCGGATTGTGACTACTTTCGATAATTCCCCTCTCGTCAATCCAACTTTTCGAATCATTTCAAATAAACGAGTATCGTCCTCCAAATCTGAAAATAAACGGAAGTAAAGGAAGCTTCCTGCACAAACGAAAAATACAATACCAATAAAGAAACCTACAAATAAAATGGGTCCTGCGATTTGTAGACTTTGATTTTGATCGTACTCTTCTGCACTAAACGTTGAATGTTCTTGATAAGGCTTAATCTGATTCGTAAGCTCTTTACCAACCTCAATTTCATCTTTCGCGGATTGTGTTTTATACATATAATCTTTTTCTTCTTTAAATCCATCTTGTAATGAATCATATTGATTTTTAGAGATTACATACACATTACCTCTTAGTATTTTACTTAATGAAGAAGTATTAACTTTTTTCACATTTAAAGGTTCATTCATATTTGGTAAAGTAATTTCTTTTCTTTCTTTCATCGGTGGTCCGGGTATTTCGACTGACAAAAATAAAGCCTCTTTATTTGATACAGTATTAAATGGTTCTCCTGTTAACTTTGCATATTCTTTATAATCTGATTCTTTTATAAAAATGGCGCTTCTTAACGACTGCTCCTCCGTTTTCTTCGATGAAATATTTATTTTTGAAGCTGCTATATTATGTTTCTTTAATCCTTCGTCAATGATTTTCAGATGCTGTGGCTCATTGCTATTACCTTGCTTAGACTGATAGTGAAACGCAATTGGTCTGTCCATAATTTCTTTCGTCATCGAAGCAAACCCAACCAATGTACCTATTGCTGAAAATGCTACTGTTGAAATAATCGTTACAATAAAGAACATTCTTGCGTTATCTCTCATACGGTATGCTAAATCTGACAAAGTAATAATATTTGTCTGTGTCCAATAGAAGCGTTTACTTTTTTTACATAGTCTAATAATAAAGACGCTCAACTGCTTGTACAGCAAATACGTACCAATAATGACTACCGTTGTAACAGGAATCATCATTATAAATACCATTGCACCATGTGACATAAGAGCTCCTGCATAACCAGCACTAAGCAATACTACTGCTAATATAGAAGAAATTATAGATGCCTTCGGTTCTGGCTTCGCCTCTGCTGATCCTCTAAACAATTTCATAATTTTATTTTTACGAACCATTCCTGCACTAAACAATGAAATGATCATAAATAATACGAAAAACATAATACTCGTTACAACAATCGCTTTCATCGGTATGTAATAGGATAAAGAGATATCTAGTTTTAATATCATCGGAGCTACAAATATTAATATTCCTGAAAACAACATACCTGAAAGAATCCCAAAAATTATTGCCCCTATTCCAATCATTATATTTTCAAAGAAGATAAGACGCTTTAATTGATATTTCGTCATACCTAACATCATTAAAATTCCTAGTTCACGCTTTCTCGTTTTTAAAAACATTCCCATTGAATATAAAATAAAGAAGAATGTAAATAAGTAAATAATAGACTGCGCAAAAGACATACTTACGAATACGTACTGTCCTAATTCTCCAGCACTTAATGCCGGATGAAACGCAAAAAATGAATACACAAAAAAGGCCATAATTGCAAATGCACTACTCAAAAAATAAGCTGAGTATGTTCGTCTATTTCGCGTTACATTTCGAAATGCGAGTTCTCTAATGTTCATACTACTTCTCCGCCCTTCTACTAACTATACTTTTATATTAGTAAAGTTCGGAAATACCTTCCATCGATTCAAATGACAAAAACCTTACATTATTGAAAGGTTTTAAACAATTGCTTATATAAAACAGTTTCATTATAATGACTACATTCATATTCATACACGCATCCTATTGTATATTCGTTAGTTTTGCGAAATAATAAAGGATAGAAGTATGTACCAATATACATATAAACTTATTTACCGCTTTAATATGAATAGGAGGAAAACATAATGACATTACAAGAACAAATTATGAAAGCATTACATGTTCAGCCTGTAATTGATCCGAAAGTAGAAATTCGTAAACGAATTGATTTCTTAAAAGCTTATTTAAAAACTACAGGTGCAAAAGGATTTGTACTTGGAATTAGCGGCGGACAAGACTCTACACTGGCAGGACGTTTAGCACAGCTTGCAGTCGAAGAAGTTCGTAATGAAGGTGGTAACGCAACATTTATCTCCGTACGTCTTCCGTACAAAGTACAAAAAGATGAAGATGATGCACAATTAGCATTACAATTTATTCAAGCTGATCAGTCTGTTGCTTTTGATATCGCTTCAACAGTTGATGCCTTCTCAAATCAATACGAAAACTTATTAGGTGAATCATTAACAGATTTCAATAAAGGAAACGTAAAAGCACGCATTCGCATGGTTACACAATACGCAATCGGCGGACAACAAGGGCTACTCGTTATCGGAACTGATCATGCTGCTGAAGCTGTAACAGGATTCTTTACAAAATTCGGAGATGGTGGTGCAGACCTATTACCATTAACAGGATTAACGAAACGCCAAGGACGTGCTCTATTACAAGAATTAGGTGCGGACGAGCGACTTTACTTAAAAATGCCAACAGCTGATTTATTAGATGAAAAACCAGGTCAAGCTGATGAAACAGAGCTAGGCATTACTTACGATCAATTAGATGACTATTTAGAAGGTAAATCCGTTCCAGCTGACGTTGCTGAAAAGATCGAGAAGCGTTACAAAGTGAGTGAACATAAAAGACAAGTACCAGCGTCAATGTTTGATGATTGGTGGAAATAGAACATAAAAAAGAAGCTAATCTCATTTAGCTTCTTTTTTATACGTTAACGATATACCCCTACTCTTTTCTCTAATAAATCTTGCAAGCAATCTTCATGTTGTTTACAAAATAACGGTGGCATTTTATCTAACGGGAAAAACTTCAACTCCAACGTTTCATCACCGTCTACTTTTTTGTTCCCTCCAATGATTGAAAACTTAAAGAATATTACAATTGCCTGTGCCTGATCTCCATTCGGATATGCTTGAAAATATTTCGTATACACACCAATGAGCTCATCAATTTCCACATCATATCCTGTTTCTTCTTTTATTTCTCGAATCGCAGTTTCTGCCGCAGATTCCCCGATTTCCATTGCACCGCCTGGAAATCCCCAAGCATTAAAGTCTCCTCTTTTTTGCAGAAGCACTTCACCAAATTCATTAAATACACAACCTCCTGCAAAATTCAAAATAACATAATCATGCCCTATTTTTTCACGTAATTCCTTTATATAATTCGCCATCTGCTTCTCCTTTTTATCCATCTTCCATTATTCTTTTTTATCTTTTTCAAGCAATTCAATAATCCGATCTAACTTCTGATTCATATTAATCACATGTTGTTTTTTCATAGTGTTGTTTTGCAATAATCTTTTAATGAACAGAGTAAATGATACAAAAAACAAAACGATAAGTCCGATTACTAGACAAAAATATATCAATGCAAATATATTATTTTCGAACAAATTCATTCAGCTATCACATCCTCTATTTTCAATTATTTTATCACATAATTCTAAATAGTTACTAAGATTATAACCAAACGCAAAAAGAGCACCTTTTTGAAGTGACCCCTAAAAGTTAGACACGGTTATTTCATTAGGCAACTTGATCCAAATGAGTCCGGTATTGTACCGGG
>NZ_JAWRYM010001080.1:0-244 GCF_046534555.1 Bacillus sp. SIMBA_074
CTTTGGAACATTGGACGGAGTGACGACATCATGGGTTATGAAGCAGTGTAAATACGACCTGGTCTCCCATGTTGATTCCATTTATAATCTCTTCCTGCTAGGAATGAAGGGAAAAGAATGAAAGAAAAGCTTTTTTTGCCTCCCAACGTTTGTTACAATAAGTAAAGTGATACTGAGCAGTCGCTCGGTAAGAGGCTGCTCCTTTATTTGATAGAGTCTGGGGGGAGAGCGATGGATTTGCAAT
>NZ_JAWRYM010001081.1:0-243 GCF_046534555.1 Bacillus sp. SIMBA_074
TGCAGCTATCACAGCACGGATATCCCGCTCTACCAACTCATCATCCTTGTCCTTCAATGCGCCGATATTGATCACCATATCGACTTCGTGAGCACCATTGCTGATGGCATCTTTCGTTTCAAAAGCTTTAGTTTCCGGTGTGGTTGCACCTAGAGGGAACCCGATAACCGTACAAACTTTCACTTCTGACCCTTCCAAAAGTTCGCTTGCATACTTAACCCATGTCGGGTTTACGCATACGGA
>NZ_JAWRYM010001082.1:0-243 GCF_046534555.1 Bacillus sp. SIMBA_074
TCTTCTACCTTTGAAACGGTACCTTTAACTTGATCCCCAACTTTGTAATTGTTCACTTCTACCTGGTTCATATCTTCTGTCATTACTAACTCCTCCTTAACCCATGACTGATCAGCAAACTTCCTCTTCATCGGCCACATATTTTATTTAAAGTGGTTCAATAAAAACACTTTCCTAATAAAGATAAAAACAGTTTTTTTTAGAGTAATAAGGTTATATTCCTTTTCATCCCCAATAAGGAAC
>NZ_JAWRYM010001083.1:0-243 GCF_046534555.1 Bacillus sp. SIMBA_074
CCGACACAGGAAATATCGTACCGCTACGAAATAGTGTGTGCACAAACAACAAAAAGTTCATCTGGTCGGTTCTGACAGCGTGCCAGCTTGCTTTTCACCTCTATGGTTAGGTACAATTTTCCAGTCGATAATAAATACCAATTACTTAATATGTGTAGAATGGTGAGACTGGATGAAACGAACGCCTCGCGTTGTGTTACAATAAGAATGGCATGCTTAGTTCGGGTTCCCCAAAAAAATCAT
>NZ_JAWRYM010001084.1:0-243 GCF_046534555.1 Bacillus sp. SIMBA_074
TTCCTACTACTGGTCTGTCACCGACGAAAATGGCAAGAAATACGATGATATTCAGTACTTTATTGATCGGACCGATTATCAAAATGGACGGGCCACGTTCGAAGGATCGTTATTCGTACAAAATATCGAACCGCTTCCAAAGCAATTGATCATCACCGCTTCGAAAAGAATGGTTGAGCACCGCAATGTAGACTGGGAGGTTCCGCTTCTCCCGGGAAAATAAGAAAAGATAGATTAATTTGT
>NZ_JAWRYM010001085.1:0-243 GCF_046534555.1 Bacillus sp. SIMBA_074
GGGCATCCCTCTTGTCTTGCCTTTTAACAACAGCGTGTCACGCCGCCTTTTTCATATCGCTCTGTAAGTGCGTACATGTAATACTCTCGCTCCGTCATCGGAAAAATGCCCGGAGCCGCATGTGTCACTAGCCAATGCTGCAAATAGCGATCATAGTCTGGCATTCCAAAGATCGTTTTGATGGCAGAGCTTACGCGGCGCAACGACTTTCGCATCGCTCTCCATTTTCGACTCATGCTACGT
>NZ_JAWRYM010001086.1:0-243 GCF_046534555.1 Bacillus sp. SIMBA_074
TGCTTCACGAAATCTTCCTGTATGTAAGGAAGTATGTGAACACTTGCAATCAATGGGTGTTAATGCCATTGCCTTTGAATGTGATATAACGAATGAGAGTGACATTGATCGTGTGGTACAGGAAACGGTTGCTCAATTCGGTACGATTGATATTCTCGTCAATAATAGCGGCACGTCCTGGTCAGGTCCATTTGTGGATCTTCCCAAGGATAAGTGGGAAAAAGTATTGAATGTAAATGTTAC
>NZ_JAWRYM010001087.1:0-243 GCF_046534555.1 Bacillus sp. SIMBA_074
CGGCTCCAGATCGGGCGATAGAAAGCACTGATATGCGCCGCGGCGAAGATGCCAGGAGGCAGGCGCGTGTGCAAGCCGATGGAGCGTCGCCAAGATCCGTGATCAGTCGTCCGCGGTGTGATGAGTACGTCATCGTACTTGCGTCGTACCGGACCGAAAACGGCATGCCGTCCGATGAATGATGAGATGTCGCGTGTTTCACTGGGGGGTCCGAAGGGGGGCAAGTCGGCTGTCCACGCCCGG
>NZ_JAWRYM010001088.1:0-243 GCF_046534555.1 Bacillus sp. SIMBA_074
CCGGTAGAAGGTCCAAACGGTCCGGTAATCACCATTGCGGGCAGAGAATTAATTAATTTATCATCAAATAACTATTTAGGTTTAGCAACAGATCGACGATTGAAAGAGGCTTGCATAGAAGCAACGAAAACATATGGAGTCGGAGCCGGTGCCGTTCGTACGATCAACGGAACATTAGATATTCATGTTAAATTAGAAGAAAAGCTTGCTGAATTTAAACATACAGAAGCGGCCATTGCTTAT
>NZ_JAWRYM010001089.1:0-243 GCF_046534555.1 Bacillus sp. SIMBA_074
GCGCACCACATGACGAGAATCGAAATATCGTTGCCATCAGCCATGAATGCAACCAGCCACATATAGATCGTAAAAATGTCGATGATGACCCAAACGACCCACTGCTCAACCAATCGCTTCACCATAAAAATCATGGCGAGAATCGAGAGGATCGCGGTCAACGAGTCGACGAAGGGCAAAGCCCCACCCATCTGCTTCAGCACCAATCCGTAGATGACAGTAGCTGCGATGCTGAGCGCACTC
>NZ_JAWRYM010001090.1:0-243 GCF_046534555.1 Bacillus sp. SIMBA_074
GTGATGCTGCGCTGGGAGAACAGCTGTACTTTATCCAGAACGGCATGGGAGCCATTCTGGGTGTGCAGGATTGTTGGCTCGTAATGCGAGGACTGAAAACGCTCAAGGCGCGACTGGATGTCAGTACAAACACAGCAGAGCAGCTGGCGAATTGGCTCGCGGCACATCCTGAAATTACGCACGTCTATTATACAGGCTTGAAGGAGCACCCTGGACACCAGGTACAAGCGAGTCAATCCAGCG
>NZ_JAWRYM010001091.1:0-243 GCF_046534555.1 Bacillus sp. SIMBA_074
GTCATAGCCCTCCGCCGCCGCGCGCTGCGACGTGGTACGCACGCAGAAGTCGGACTGCGCGCCGGTGATCACCAGTCGGGTCGCGCCGAGGTCGTCCAGCGTCTCGCGCAGGTTCGTGTCGGCGAAGGAGTCGCGGTAGCTCTTGCGCACCAAGGGCTCTCCTTCATCCCGCCGCAGCGGCGCGGCGAGCTCCCACTCGGGTGTGCCCACGCCGACGGGGTCGTGATGCACCCAGACCACGGG
>NZ_JAWRYM010001092.1:0-243 GCF_046534555.1 Bacillus sp. SIMBA_074
GCACCACCTACGTGCTCGGACTGCTGTTCGGCGCGACGGTCGGCTGACGCCGCACCGCCCCCGGCCTCATCTGCGGCGGCCGGCGTCCGTGCCGTACGTGACCGCCCCCACCAGCGGGATGAGCAGGAACCAGAGCCAGCTGTACTGGTAGCCCCACACCATCCCGGTGATGAAGAAGAGGATCAGCGACACGAACGGGATGATGGAGACGGCGAGCAGTCCCCAGCGGCTCGACGGCTCGCG
>NZ_JAWRYM010001093.1:0-243 GCF_046534555.1 Bacillus sp. SIMBA_074
TGTTGTCTGTCCGCTCCGCAACGACTCGCGGGGGAACGTAAAAGCAGTAGCCGCTACGCCGTTTTTCAAGGTTACGTTCCTGTTTCCCGCGATTCGTCGCTCCGCTGGGTAGGACTTCGCTAGTCGCTCGCCTGGAAATCGGCTTCTCTTTCGTTACAGTTGTTTTTCTTCGATCAGTTAAAAGAAAAATATTTTTGTAGGGTCGTGCTACAGAAGTTTTTACATTCAAAACTCCCCGACCTC
>NZ_JAWRYM010001094.1:0-243 GCF_046534555.1 Bacillus sp. SIMBA_074
GTCGCGCAGCAGGCGCTCAACGACAATGATGCGATGGCCCACGCTGTTATTCCCATGCCCTTCAGATGCTTGCTCGATGAAGTCCATGAGTTCCTTTCACCCGCGCTCTCGGCGATCGCGCACGATTGGCGCGTGTATTCCTCGTCGAACTCAAGCGCGCGCGTGTGCGGCACCCAGATCGTGACCGCCGCAGGCCTGCGCTGCGCATTGCCTTGCGCTGTTCTCGGCGTTCTCTATGGGGTG
>NZ_JAWRYM010000159.1:0-386 GCF_046534555.1 Bacillus sp. SIMBA_074
CCTGTAAATCCAGCCGGCCATATTTCTTATAGATCTTCGCATTGCCGATAATGATGCTGACGGCTTTATCTCGTTTATAATATTCCCACAAGCCGATCCGGATATTATCTTCATCTGAACCATAAGTATGGAGATGCTTCGAAAAAGCGTATAATCGATCGGTGTCATTAGTGACATCAGCTTTGCCATCGCCATTCCCATCCTGGCCTAACCCATCAAAAAAGGTGATCGTTAGCGGGTTCACGTCGTTTAAGTGAGGATTGAGAGCCCCACCCCACTTTGAAGGCTCGATATTGATGCCAATTAAACCCTTTGCCGGCTCTAAATCCCGTCTGGCAGCCCTTAGGCTGTGCTCATATTGATCAGCGCCAGCAAGGTAATACCAT
>NZ_JAWRYM010001095.1:0-243 GCF_046534555.1 Bacillus sp. SIMBA_074
CTCATTTTCATCGTCATCGAACCACTGGACGAGTACGAAAGTCCTTCTCCGACCGAAGTGTCTCTCTCCTTGCGTATCCTCCATTTGGCTATCGTCAACAACCGTCACACTGGCAGTGAACAGATCGATGGTCTTGATCCCCTGTAGCCACACTTCCGGCGCACAAATGCAAAAACCCCCGCCTTTACGGGCGGGGGTTCTCGGCTTAGGGAGCCTGACGATTACCTACTTTCACACGGGAAT
>NZ_JAWRYM010001096.1:0-243 GCF_046534555.1 Bacillus sp. SIMBA_074
GATTGGAATTGCGCCAATCTATTCGACATGGTAGTTAGAGAGAAACCTCTTAGATTTTGAGCTGTTGCCTAGTCTAAGAGGTTTTCTCCACTTCTTTCACTCAGATGAGTTTATGAAGTAACGTTTCGTGATTTTTTTAAGGAGTTTCTTCTTTCACAGTAACAGTAAATGCTTTGGTTTGAGATACAGAACCCTTAGTCAGAGTAGCTGTCAATGTTACCGTTGCATCGCCAGAACCATTAG
>NZ_JAWRYM010001097.1:0-243 GCF_046534555.1 Bacillus sp. SIMBA_074
CGGTGAGCATAGTTGAAATCAAAGATGGATGACATTATTGGACTTTATATACACAGACTTGATTTGAAAATCACAAGCTTGCTGCGCAGCAAGCTGGAGCCATTCCAGCTAGCACCTGAGCAGCATCTCATCCTGATGCTTTTGCAGGAACGGGATGGACTGACCCAAAACGAGATTGCGCAAGAGCTGGATAAGGATAAAACCAATATTACGCGCATGGTGTCCAGTCTCGAAAAAAAGGCT
>NZ_JAWRYM010001098.1:0-243 GCF_046534555.1 Bacillus sp. SIMBA_074
GTTTGCCTGGCTATGGCAGCAAAAGGAAAAAGAGTATTCAACTTCGATTGAAAAGCTGTATGGGCTTGGGGCTTTTATCATTGACGATTTTTTGTCCCATCCTTTAAAAAGAGCTGGCGAAGAGTTCTCTGGCAGCCAATTAGCCGATCCAGCCATCATGGATCAGGTTATGGAGATTCTCGGCTCCACTTATACTCTGTATATCGCCCTTTTCCAAGAGGGTATGGAAAACGGCGAGTTTGC
>NZ_JAWRYM010001099.1:0-243 GCF_046534555.1 Bacillus sp. SIMBA_074
ATTCGCAGCTTTTCAAGTCGTCTTCATGTTTGCCGCCGTTATCTTGATTCCTTTATACTTTTTCGTCAAAGAAGGGATTCAGCCTGTTTATGATGGGATTCGTTTATACCATCCATACATGCTCGTAATCAATAAGTATGATCTATGGAGTTTTCTTTTTGCAGGACTTCTTGTCGGGTTCGGCCAGTTTTTCTTTGACCTGACATCATGGCAGCGATTATTTATGATAGAGCTGAAAAAAGT
>NZ_JAWRYM010001100.1:0-243 GCF_046534555.1 Bacillus sp. SIMBA_074
GATCACTCAAGAGGCAAAGTGAGATCAAGAGATGATCGTCATTTTGGATTGTCAATAAGGGACTGGTGAAGGGTTATACATTTTTAGCGCCACCGGCGATCGATCTGGCTGAATCGCTTGGATTTAGCACAAAAACGCTCTCGCGGATCTTCAAAGCCGATACCGGAATGTCGTATCAGGATTGGCGCCAGCAATGGCGGGTACTCAAAGCAATCGAGTTGCTCTCTGCCGACATGCTGGTCG
>NZ_JAWRYM010000160.1:0-385 GCF_046534555.1 Bacillus sp. SIMBA_074
CAGACAGCTCCTGACTGGATGTCTTGTGTCCCTCCCACTCACACAAAGCACTTGCTCTTCCCCGCCTGGGTTTGGGGGATTTTACTTGGAATCGGCATGCTGATTGGCGGCGGGCTGGCCTGGTGGATTGCTGCAACCAACGTGATGCTGCCTTATGACGAACGTTTTTTAGGGGTACGCGCCACAGAATTAGAACTGGTAAACGCCCAGCTCCTTTCATTTATGTCTCACGATCGGATCAGCCTTGCTGGCACTATGCTCTCCATCGGCGTGATTTACTTCCAGCTGTCACGTCACGGCTTGAAAAATGGCCTGCATTGGGCGCGCACTGTTTTACTCGCTTCTGGAGCAGTCGGATTTGCCAGCTTCTTTTTGTTTGTTGGCT
>NZ_JAWRYM010001101.1:0-243 GCF_046534555.1 Bacillus sp. SIMBA_074
CTCGCGGTCACCGTCGACGACCCCCACGACCGCGCCGGGCACGCCGAGCGCGGCGGCGGTCGTGTCCAGGAATTCCTGCAGGTCGTCGTCCATCAGGCATTCCCTCGTACGGGGCGGCCCGGCAGGGCATCGGTCACGATCTCTCCGCGGCGAACGACGGGGGTGCCGTGCACGTACCGGTGGCGGATGCCCCGCGAAGGTCGGGTCGGGTCGGCGTAGGTGGCCCGGTCGGTCAGGGTCGCC
>NZ_JAWRYM010001102.1:0-243 GCF_046534555.1 Bacillus sp. SIMBA_074
TCGTCGTCGGCTCGAAGCTGGGCGAGGCCGAGCTCTGGGTGGACAAGTTGGAGGCCCGCGGCCACGTCATCCGCATCGACCTGGTGGAGTCGCAGCTCGACAAGAACCAGCCCGCGGAGGTCGGGATCGTGGCCGATGCGCGAGCCGGACTCGACGCTCTGGTGGAGGCGCTGGGCGCGGGGGAGGCGGGACGTGATGCGCGCGAGGCTCGCGTCGCACGTGTCGCTCGCGTCGCCGAGACCC
>NZ_JAWRYM010001103.1:0-243 GCF_046534555.1 Bacillus sp. SIMBA_074
AGGATGAATGAACACGATCTGGCCGGAAACTTCAGAATACGGAATTTCAGACCGCTGATTTCCACGTCTTTATGCTTAGCTGGTGCTTGCATGCCTGATCCTCCCCAATTAAAAAAGAGCCCCTCGGCTCCCGTAGTAGTGTTATTCCATTAAGCTACTGACTGATCGATATCTGCCGCCATAAACACCCAAGAAACCTGTTGCCCTTGTGCTCGGAATGGCTTGTCCGGTAGCTTCTGAAAA
>NZ_JAWRYM010001104.1:0-242 GCF_046534555.1 Bacillus sp. SIMBA_074
CTACCAGAGGTAAGTTGAGTTAAGGCACCCTCCTGGACCAAATCAAATAAAAGTTTATGATTCTCGATCAATTCCTTATTTCTCTCCGGATGCACGATTATCGGTGTTATTCCTTTAAGCAGCAGCTCATAAATCACTTCTTGTGTGTATGTAGGGACCTTTCCCGATGGAAGCTCTAGCAGCAAATATGTACCATTATCGTCTAACGTTAGGATCTCTTCTTTTTCTAGTGAAGTAAATAT
>NZ_JAWRYM010001105.1:0-242 GCF_046534555.1 Bacillus sp. SIMBA_074
TTGCTGATTCAGCAAGCGGGGTATCAATGACCCGCTGTTCCCCGAATTGTTCGTATAAACCAGATGTCGCTTTAAAAACGCCGCCTTTTTTCCCTACGTCCTCCCCTAAGACAAATACACGGGAATCACGTTCCATTTCTTCTCGCATAGCCATTATAACGGCATCTATATAAGATATCACTGCCATCTTCTTTCCTCCTTACTTATCTGCATAAACGTATTTTGAAAGCGTGTCTTCATTT
>NZ_JAWRYM010000161.1:0-384 GCF_046534555.1 Bacillus sp. SIMBA_074
CTTTAAGTTGTTTAAATGGATCATGCCTGAAACGACTATCAGAAAAATGAATGTCAAGAAAAGTAAATTCTCCAAGACAAAAAATATTTCACCCGTCCTTGCCATTACCTCTATCCCTTTACGAACAGTAAATACCACTACTAAAATGAATGTTGCATTAGCAAAAAATAATGGAACGTGAGGATAGGCAAAAGTAATCAGTGTCTCCCCGAAATCCCTCAACACCCTTGCAGCGAGATAGACGAAATAAAGAATGTATAAAAAGGCTACTATCCTTCCTAAGAAGTTCCCCAGTATATTTCTTACAAAATCAGTTAACAGCTGATCAGGGTAGTATCGAAAAAGACTATAATAAACGAAAAATAATAAAAAACCGCCTATCAT
>NZ_JAWRYM010001106.1:0-242 GCF_046534555.1 Bacillus sp. SIMBA_074
CTGGGCGCCGAGCGCATCGATGCCGGCATCGACATGGGGTTCCTGGCGATGGACATCTACCGCTTCGACGGCGAGCCGGCGGGCATTCGCGCGGCTTGATCCAGCGGCCGGTGCCCGCTCAGGGCACCGGCGGAGAACCGACCTGGCGGCGCACCGCGTCCATGTCGCGGATGGCGCGCACCTCCACGCAGCCAGTGCTGGCCCAAGGGAAACGGCTGGCGATCTCCACCGCCTCTTCCAGG
>NZ_JAWRYM010001107.1:0-242 GCF_046534555.1 Bacillus sp. SIMBA_074
TAATTGATCGGTCTTAACAGAGTATGGTCCTAGCTCATTAGCTGGCAAACCTGTGGACGTGACAAACGAGGTGTTTTTCATTCCGAAGTCTGCTGCCTTTTTGTTCATCATCTGAACAAAGTTGGCTTCGCTTCCTGCTACCTTTTCTGCAAGAAGCACCGTAGCATCATTGGCTGAAACGACTGCCATAGCTTCGTACAATTGTTTAACTGTAAACGATTCCCCTTTATTCAGGTAGACCC
>NZ_JAWRYM010001108.1:0-242 GCF_046534555.1 Bacillus sp. SIMBA_074
ATTACGGAAGTCAGTAACGAGTCCCTCGACCTCTTCCAAGGCTGCAACATCATTTTTCATATTCGCCTCTATCAGACGTCGGTTCATGAAATCATACAGACTCATCATTTCCTTGGACACTTCGACATCCATATTCAGCGTCACCATCAATTCATGGACAATGTTTTGCGCCTTTATGATGTTGGTATTTTTCACTTCGATATTTCCCTCTTCAATTGCTTTTTTCCCAAGCATGATGAACT
>NZ_JAWRYM010001109.1:0-242 GCF_046534555.1 Bacillus sp. SIMBA_074
GACCCGTCCCTTGTTCCAGTCTCACCATAATTTGATCCATACAAACCTTGCCGATAATCGGTGAGCGAGAACCGTTGTACAGTACCTCTCTCGAGTTGGACAGAAGACGCGAGAAGCCGTCAGCATACCCGATCGGCAGAGTAGCTACCTGTTCGCCAGGCTGCGCACAATACGTAGCTCCGTAGCTGATCGTCATTGGCTGTGTAGCTGTTTTTACATGAGCAATTCTTGTTTTTAACGAG
>NZ_JAWRYM010001110.1:0-242 GCF_046534555.1 Bacillus sp. SIMBA_074
GTCCATATCAGAAGATTCGATCGATTGAAAGCCTTCTTTGGAATAGGTATTGACGATCGTTTCGATGACATCTAACCCGTCCTTTTCCAGCTTGGTGAACTCCATTTTGTTCAAAGAAGGATCATCTGCCCATTTCCACTGCTTTTTCTCTGCCATACTCATACACGCTCCTTTGTGTGTTTACTAGCGCCATCCTGATCGATTGAGCAATCCATTCTGCGATCAGTGGATGGGGCAAATAT
>NZ_JAWRYM010001111.1:0-242 GCF_046534555.1 Bacillus sp. SIMBA_074
GTCAATTTAACAGGAATCATTCCCTTGAAAAAAGCGTTAGAGGAAACGGAAAAGCAATTATTATCACAAGCCCTTTCTACATATAAATCAACCAGAAAAATGGCCAAAGCCCTGGAGGTTAGTCAAACGACGATCATGCGCAAGCTAGGCAAATACCAATTTGTATATGATGAGGATAAATAACGATGACCTTTGTAAATATCTGAAAATTAAGAAAAGTTGGTATGGATATTGCATATTAC
>NZ_JAWRYM010001112.1:0-242 GCF_046534555.1 Bacillus sp. SIMBA_074
GTTTCTTTTGCCGTAATATTTTCTGACGTTTGGTTAGTTCCCCCGGTATGTTCTGTTTCTGCTTGTTGTACAACCTGTTTTTTCTCATCTGAGCAGCCTGCAACCATAAGCACCAATCCTATTGGTGCCAGTATTTGATAAAACCATCTTTTGTTCATGATATAAACCTCCTAATTATTTGATTAGACTCTTATGTACGAATTGAAAAAACAACCTCATGCAAGGAGTTTTAACAGATTACG
>NZ_JAWRYM010000025.1:0-75415 GCF_046534555.1 Bacillus sp. SIMBA_074
CTGGTGGACCTCCGGGGCCTACTGGGCCTACCGGCATAACCGGAGCTACTGGACCTTCTGGTGGACCTCCGGGGCCTACTGGACCTACCGGCATAACCGGAGCTACTGGACCTTCTGGTGGACCTCCGGGGCCTACTGGGCCTACCGGCATAACCGGAGCTACTGGACCTTCTGGTGGACCTCCAGGGCCCACTGGACCTACTGGATTATCAGGAATTGTTGGAGCTACTGGGCCTACTGGACCTACCGGATTATCAGGAATTGTTGGAGCTACTGGACCTACCGGACTTACAGTATCTGGGTTATCTCATTATGCTTATGTTTTCAATACAGCAGCTCAAGTTGTTGCCTTAGAAGCACCTATTCTTTTTAATTCACATGGTAGAATGACATCTGGTTTTACTCATACGCTGGGAACTTCTCAATTAATGGTTCTTAATGCAGGAGATTATAAAATTTCTTTTTCTGTATCAGGAGTTGAGCCTAATCAATTCACACTTTTTTTAAATGGTGCTCCGGTTACCAGCGCAGTTTATGGATCAGGTGCAGGAACTCAACCAAACAACGGCCAAACAATCCTCACTTTAGCTGCAGGTGATATTATTACCCTTAATAATCATACTTCCGCTGCTGCAGTTACTTTGCAGACTTTGGCAGGTGGAACACAAACAAATATAAATGCTTCGATTGTAATTGAAAAATTAAATTAATTTAATCATTTATTTCTTGAAACTCTGGCAGTAAATAACCTAGAGTGGATTCTTTTTTTAACAAGCAGTTAGCTTTTGCTAGCTGCTCTTTTAATTAAAATAACGATTTTGTTTGAAAACTGCACATATATTAAACACATACATACAATAATCATAGTCACCTTTTTATATAAATCTTGGTCAGAGAGCGCCTTAAAAAGCGCTCTTTTTATTTAAATAAAGGTTTTATTAAAAAAATTTTCACCTTTTAACCGGACAAGCATACGTTATTGTATGGAGACTCTCCACTCATAGAAATCTACCTTTCTTGTCAAAGAGCATGCTTATATGTGTGCTCTTTTTCGCTTGTTATGAAATAAGGATTTTGTTTAGTTTTTCTTATGACCAAGAATCTCTTTCACATGCTGTATTAACTGCTCACGATCCATCTTTGTATATCCTTTAACCTTATGATTCTTGCATGCATATCTAAGGCTTGTTATTGTCCACTCTTCAACTGGTGGAATATTAATGATTACAGTTTGTTCACTCATCTCTCATTCCCCTTTGTTCATGATTTTGTAACAGATGTATACAAGTTTGTGTGTTACACTAAATTCATTCGAAGATGTCATTCGTTATTAATTCGGCAATTCTTAATACCCCATCCCCTGCCCTAGCTCCCCTGCTAGGGCTTTTGTTGTTAAAATAACTATTTTGTTTAGTTTCCTTGGTATTCAAGTTTGCTAGCGTCTATCGTTTCGATATTTTCAATTGATCCGAAGCTAGGGTACTCATTTATTCCTTTTAGCCATCCTTCAACTACCTTGTTTATTTGTTCTTGAAGTTTTTCACCTTCATCTCTTGCTACCCCTGAAAGCCGAGAATCTGCAACCCCTCCACATTCATCGTTTGCTCGTTCATATAATTCATCCAACAATACATCCGCATTAATCCATGGCGTATACTGTTTGAATTCTCCAATTTGGAATTCATTATCAACTGATGCCCTATCCGCTACCATTCTATCCGTCCAATCTTTTAAAGCTGCTTGAATGGCTTCCTCTTTCGTTTCATATTTATCACTTGTCCAAATCTCACTATTGCTATCAAGATTGTACATCCATTTCATATCTCCCATTCCCCTTTTCGTATAATCTTTTTTATATCGTGCATACTACCTGCAAGCCGACTTCCCACCGGCTTCACTCTTTCAAATCGGAGCTCTCTCCTCCGTATCTTTTCAGGACATGGCAGGTAACTTAGTCAATTACCTGCCGTTTTTACGTATAATCGTAAAAATCCTTGTCCATACTGTTTAGAGAAAACATCTCAAGCTATTTGATGAGACCTCCAGCACATGATATTTGTACGGCCGTTCCGATAAAGGAGCGGTCTTATTTATTTATCTCCGCATTACTTTTCAACAAAATAACGCTTTTGTTAACATTTTAAATAGCTATAAAATACTCAGTAACCTTACAAACTTGTAATAAAAATGTAAGCTTATTGAATGTTAAACTACCTACTTCTATAGTAAAATTCATCTGGGACATAAATATCTCACATTATTTAAAACAAATTGATTAGGATGTGTAAAAACATGATTAGCTTTTTATTCAAAGAAGTTGGAGTTATAGGTGTTTCATTAATTTTAAGTCTTGCTATTTTTTCATTTGTAGTTATCACAAACAAAATAGTTAAATTCAAATAACACTTATGTTATAAATTTATTAGATTGGTTGTACTGTTACAGTTACAAGGTCCAAATATACAATTTTATGTTTACCTTGCAACCTATCATTTTCTATTACATCTTCAACTCTGAAATGTTTGTTTTCTATATTGAAATTGAAGAAATTAGTAACATCTTCATGTAATACAAACATCAGCATTTTCAACTTCCTCCTTTTTAATAAAATTCAAATTTGATTAAAGTAACTGTGTTTTTCGTTCTTCCATACGAATTACTTTTCCACTTTGATATACAAATGATTGTTCACCAAATCCACCTTGGGGTGGTTCTATTAGTTGGACCTGACCATTTTTAACAACATATATTCCGTTTATTTTCAAATCTATTTCAGCTGTCATTTCTACAAGATTTTCTTTAATAATTCCCATTAAGACCACTCCCGTATGTTATGATTATTTTGTCGAAGCAAGTCGGGAGCAATCTCGACTTTTTTATTTTGTTATAGATATTCCACAACATTATCGGGAATAAATGATTGTTCTAATGATAAATAAAGTCGTATTGAAATCGGTTCTTTATTATCTCTCGCAGACTTGCAAAGCTCCTCCGCTTCGTCCCAATTGAACTGCTTATCTTCCACTCGCTTAAATCTCCAAATTCCAATTGTATATTCCTCAAATAATTCATACTGATCATTTGGCGCTGTTGTTGGTTTTAATTCATCAGTAGCTCTTACTTGCTTTGGTACTTGAACAACTACATCCGTAAAACGAACTTTAGAATTTAATCGATGAATGTGTGCTTTCTCAGTATCGAATGCTACTACAGGCTCAACATCAAATATTGTTAACTGCTTTGGCATTACAATCCTCCTAAGCCTCTTTTTTATATTTAGATAACACTTGTTCTAAACGTTTCCGTTCAGCTTCTAATTCGATTTCACTATGCTCTACTGACTGAGAATGTGTTTCCGTATCTTGAGTATGTAACCAATCAGGAACAATTTCTTTTCGAGCATTACTACTCCCACCACGAGACTGGTATTTCTTACGGAATTGAGTTTGTGCAGCTTCAACATCAGTAATACTCTTATACCCCTTAGCATGCCAATCTCTTAAAATACCTTGTACATAAGACATATTAGGTGCATTCTTTTCTAAAGCTATTTTCATTGCTTTGATAACAAGCTGTGCATTCAAATCTTCAATCCACGCATTGATCCCTTCAGCCACAAATGGTTTAAGAACTCCAAAGTTTTGCTCATAAAATGCTATTGGATTTTCTTCTGCAACTTTTTTATCTCTTGAGCAGCTTGCTGCTTCTTCTTTTGTTTTTGTTTCTTCTTTTTCTTTTGTTTCTGTTTTTGTTTCTTCTTTTTCCTTCATAGGGTCTTCGAAGCCCCTTATAAGCCACTCAAAACGAGCTTGGAAGTATTCCTTAATACGAGGAATTTTAAAATCTTGCTGCTTTTCTAACTCTAAACATGTCTCATAAAAATCAATTAAAAAATCTTCACATTTAATATTCTGGATTTCTTTTAACACACACTTTTCAATATTCAAATTTGTAATAGCATTGAATTTAAGCCAATTAAGCAACATAATTTCTTTCGTCTTTTTGTTGTAATAAATTTTCCCGTAATCAGCAAAACGCTCTAGCAGCTTCTCAACCGTTTCACGGTTATACCCTGTATCCATTTCTATCACTCGTAATGGAAGCTCATAGATACCACTCTGAGAAGTTTTGCTATTAGTCATTAAGTATAAGTAGAAGTATTTTTCCTCCGGTGTAAGATCTAAAACGAAAGCATCTTGCCAATATGAAACTTGAACAGGTCTATAAACTGCCATATTATTCATCCTCCATTGTTTTACTTGGTTTGCTTTGATATACTTAATCCAATTCAATTTTTAGAAAGACTCTCTGTTAGAGTCTAAAATCTATCACTCTGCCAAGTGATAGATTTTTTATTTTCTTCGACTAACTACTGATGCATTAATCCCCTGCCCTTGAAGGTTTTTAACAACTACACGATAACTCTTTGATACATCGTGATCCTCTTTTTCATTACGAAGGCTCTTGAATTCTTTTGCGCATCTATTTAATTCCTTCTCCCAATGATTTGCTTCATCTAATGAACCAGCATTGAACATGTTATGAATACATGTCACCATGCAGTTATGTAATTCATTTGCAAAAGCAAAATCACCTGGTAGAACTAAGTCGAACAGACGATTACATTCTGCTTTCATAATTTGCTCCCCATTTTTAATAATTTGATACTGTACGCATCGTTATGACCAGAAAGTATTGTATATGAAAGGATTAGAGGTAACAAATCCTCCTGGTCATAACGACAAGCACAACAGCTTGTCGCATTAAATTGTTATATGCTATAATTCATTTGTTGTACTATTGGCTATCGCGGGCTATGCGGTAGTCTTTTCTTTTTTAATTTTGTTTTTCAGAATAAATGCAGCTTCTATAATTCGAATTCTTATCTCCATTAACTTCTTCTCTTGTTTTAAATCCCTAGCTTTCATATAGTCTCCACAAACTGCTGCAATTCGAATATCACCATATAAATTTGCTTCCTTACGAATTAGAGCTTTATATTGATTTAAAGTTGGACTTACATAATCAATTGTCATAACTTAAACCTCCTCAATAAAATAATTAAATTAATCTTTTATATACTTCCTAGCTCGTAATGATACTTTCCAGTACTTAAAGACTTCTTTCATTGAAATACCATATTGATCACAGAGGACCGCTACGAGGCTCATCATCGAACCTGTAGCATCCAAGATTTCATGCATTACCTTTTTCAAATCTTCTTTCTCACTTTCGGACCAAGTTTGTGAAGGCTTAAACCAACATACCGTATCGAGTTGTTCCAAAGCTTCATTTGTCTCTTGATAAACCATGTATCTCATACTTGTAGGATGAAGATCTATTTGCTCTCCGTTAAAGAACGGGATACTTACATCCCCTGCTGCTTCACTTCACATTTTAAAAAACAACTGTGGATCATCAATTCCTTCAGTAATGCATTTTCGTAAATCTTCTGGTAATCGTCGTTGTTCAGTTTCATATTTTGCTAGTGACTCACGACTCACGGGGATTTCTAAGGAGAGTTGCTCTTGGGTGATTCCCTTTCGTTTGCGTGCCATAGCAACTTCTTTTCCTATGGACATCGTTTACTTCCCCCATTCGTACCTAAAGCAATATTTATTTGTGACAACTTACTATGGTAATTTGTTATTAGACGGATTCTTTAAATGGATTGTAATACTCAGTATTGTTTTCTACCCATTCAGTGTGATTCTCCATCCACTTAAAAAGAAGGTGTGTAGGAATAAGAACTCCCGCTTCACGACATACTGGAAAATCAGAACGGTTTAATAGCTCAGATGCTTTAGTGCGTTTAATATGTAACAGGTTCATTAATTCCGTAATTGTTAAAAATGGTGGTAATTCTTTCATTGGCTGAAGATGTTCGGTTGCTCTTTGTACTTCTTCTCGGATGATTTGACGAAATGATTCGATATCAAAGTTAATCACTTTCTTTCCCCCTTTAAAACTATTAACAATCGCACACATTGTGTTGTAGAGAATCAAAAAAAATAGATTGAACAGTAGCTCCATAAAAATTAGCTAATTTTACTTTTATTTCATCTCGTGGAATTCTTTGTCCATTCTCATACATTTGTAATGTACTAACACTAATGCCCACTGACTCAGCTACTTCTTCTCTTGTTTTTTCACTTCTTAAAGTTATAAGATTTTTGGCTATTAATTGTTTATTCAAGTATATCCCCCCAAGTTAACAACACAAAACGTGTGGTTTAGACTTGTAAACTTAATTAAATAACACATATTGTGTTATCATATGGATAGGTGATAAAATGAAAACTTTTGGAAATATACTCCGAGACTTACGGAAAGAAAAAAAAATTACTCAAAAAGAACTGGCTCAAACCCTTAAACTTAGTGAAAGTACAATTGGCATGTATGAAAGAAATGAACGTCAACCTGACTACGACACACTTAATCAAATTGCTAATTATTTTGAAGTAACAACTGATTACCTCTTGGGACGAACTGTTTCTTATAAAGAAGATAATTTAAAAGGTATTGATAATGACCCTGAACTTGGCCTATGGTTTAAAAATATTAAACTTGCTTCTCCTGAAAAACAAGAAGAACTAAAAAGATTCTGGGAGTTTATCTTACACAAGGAAAAAAATGAAGATACATAAAAAAATTACAAATTCTGTATTAACAAAGGCACGCTTATCTGCGTGTATTTGTTTCATTTCTTATTCATTTTATCGTTATGTTCATCTTATAAAATATTATTATTTTTTAATTATTTTATGCTATATTAAGGAGGAATTTTTATGAGTAAAACCATCCATTATTACAACTGCTTCATCACCCGAAATGGTGTAAAAACCAATATAAACTTAACAACCTTATTAGACCAACTTATTGGCATTAATCCACAAGTATTATTTAAAAGCACGAAGTACGGTAATATTTCGTTAATAAATATGAAAATGCCGGATATAACTTCCCCTACTTTTCAAAATAGAACTGTAACATTCGGAAAATTCAGAGACCACAAACCATACTTGGGCAATAAAGGAACCAGAAGAGCCGATGAGATTACAGATGATGTTTTAGAATTAACTACTGCCGTATTTATGCCAAATTCAAACTTGGTAATGATTGAATATAATCATTATGGTTGTCGACCAGTTCACTTGCAGCATTATTTAAGTCTTTTTTTACCAAGCAGTGAAACTGAAAGTTGGATGGTCGAATTTACTGAAATTGAACCTACATTAGGTTTTAATGATGTTCGTCACTCTCGAAATATAAAATCTATTGAATTCAGCCTTAATTTGATAGCACCCGCTCCACATAATTTTCTTGAAAACCAAGAAAACGAAAGTCTAATTGCCAATATTTTAAGACCTACCCTAGAAAGTCATGCTGAATTTGGTGCAAACAAAGCAACCATTACTTTTTCTAATGGCCGTTTCCGTAGGGAAGTTATACACCCTGAAAGACTAATTGAATTAGTTGCGGCACTTGATTTTGATGAAAATGATGTTTTCGAATCCATTAAAGTAAAATACCAAAGTCCAACAACTGGAAATTCTGAACATATAGATTTAAAAAATGCCGGAGTATTAAAAAGAATCATTATGAGAAATGACGATAATACCGGGTGGGAGTATATCGGTGATCAAATGGAGAGCGACTATTATAATAACAACAGACCAGGAAATGGTTTTGTAAGACGTTATGACCGCGAAATTATTGGCGCTAACTTGCCAAATATTGTTCTACCAGAAATACCATTACCTGATGCTATACCAAACTAATTATTTATATGTGTTATATTGAGTGCAAGGATGTGATTAAAAATATGAAAAAATATGATAAACTAATACGTTCCTTTGAAGATTACTCAATTACAGTAATATTAATTATGTTTTCTATTGTATTTTCAATTAATAAATTACTTATGATTTTCTATACAAGTTTCGCTTTTAGTAGCATAGAGAATTTTATTACAGTGCATCTAAAATCCTTTTTTATAGCTAAAGAAGGTTCCTTAGGTACTATTACAGCAGTTTTTATCGGTATTTATTTTACTGTATTCTCAATTTTGGGTAGTATTAAAATCGGATCTACCTTTGCCACTCTAACGAATAAAAATTTAAAAAAATTAGTTAAGTTTATAAAAAATGCCCTAATAGGGGCGTTTATTTTCCTATTCTTCTTGCTGTCCATGCAAACATTTATTCAATTAACTAATTGGATATTAATTGTCATTGGTTTTCTTTTATTACTCTATGTCTGTCTTTCTGCAATCAGATTTGGTATAGTAATATACTTTATTATAAAAAAAGATATCGAGAATACACATTCAAACATAGAAAAAGAAGAAATAGTAAACCAGAAGAATCAATTGTTAATGCATAGATTGGACAATTTTTTAACAGAGCATGAAAAAATTCAATCAAAAAAACAGGCCGAATTAATGCAACATAATATTAGATCAATAAAAAGCACTAGAAAACATGACTGATACTTCTTGTCTTCTAGTGCTTTTTATTCTCTATGTTAACTTTAATACTTCTTAGTTCATAAAACTCTCCATTATCTATCCTTTACTTAAAACTTTTAAGATTTCTATTAACAACTATCGCCTTCAGTAATTATACCATTTAGTATATTGAAAAATCTTAATTTAAATTATACCTGCTTCTATATTAATCAATTTCTTTTCTAGTATTTATTAATCCCGCTACTACTCGAACCATGTGACTCTTTTTTCACTTTAGAAACCACACTCCTTTTATCCTTTGGGTAAAATTAATTCATAAATCAAACCTTTCAAATTTTACTTTTTTATATTATTATATTAATAAGAACGTACGTTCTTATTATTTTTGAATGGAGTGAAAAATATTTTGTTTCAATCGCAACCCTACTACACAACACAACTTGAAGACTATATCCAGCACTTGTACCAATCCTTATCTATTATTGTTCCCGAACAAATTGATATGATAGAGATTGCGAAAAAGCTAAACATTTGGCTGTACTTCGCTCCGTTTGGAAGTCATGCAATGGAAAGAAATCAAATAGCTAACTTAGTTATTGATAATCGTATCTCTCAGCAAGAACAATGGGAGGATTTTGGCCATGAGACCTGTCACATTCTATTTCATTCTGGTAATCAATTATTAATGCATCAAATGTTTCTAGATTATCAAGAAGCAAAAGCTAAAAACTTCGCACAACAATTTTGTGTACCTACTTTTATGTTAAGAAAGCTTCCTCCTCTACAGTTAAAAGCATATATAATCTCAGAAAAATTCAATGTAACAACACAGTTTGCTGAAAAAAGGCTTGTACATTATGAAAATCAATTATTAGCAAGTAAATTACAGAATAAAATATCACAATACTGTAATTTACAAAAATAACGATTCAGGAGGTATTGAATATGAAAGGAAGTTTTCGTAAACGTGGAAATACGTGGTCTTTTATAATAGATATCGGTATAGATCCGGCCACAGGAAAACGCCAGCAAAAAAGTAAGAGTGGATTTAGAACAAAAAAAGAAGCCCAAAATGCTGCTGCAACGATGATTACGGAGTTAGAGAAAGGAATATATTTTGATGACAAACAATTAACTGTTTTAGATGTATGGGAAAAGCTAAAACCTCTTCGTAAAGCTGAATTAAAAATTACATCTTATGAAAAAGACATGAGCTTAGTTAGGCTCTATATCCTTCCTCCATTTAGTTATAAAAAAATTAAAAGTATTAAACCCGTAATGATTCAAAGCTACTATGCTGAACTTAAGGAAAAAGGACTATCAAATGGTACAATCAGCAATATCCACCGCTGCCTAAGATGTATTTTCAAACACGCTGTAGAATGGGAAATCATACATGATAATATAATGAATAAGGTTAAAAAACCACGTGAAGAGCAAGGTGAGATGAAAACATGGTCTAGCGAGGAATGTAATCGATTCCTCCAGTATCTAAAAGAAAAAAATATTAAGTACCATATATTCTTCTTACTTGCAATCTATACAGGTATGAGACGCGGAGAATTACTCGCACTAACATGGAAAGATATTGACTTTGATAATAAACGTATCCTGGTTAATAAATCGCTTGTAAAAACAGAAAAAGGACTATTTAAAGCTGCTACAAAAACTAAGTCTTCAAATAGAAGCATTAGTATCTCTTCTTTTGTTATAGGGAAGTTACAATCCTACTACTCCTATAAAAAGAAAGAATTTTTCCGCTGGGGTATACACTTGAATGAAGAGGCTTTTATTTTCACCGGCAATACGATACATTCGCCCTTACATATAGATGCTCCTCATCGCTTTTTGAATGATCACTATAAAAAAGCTGGTGTTCCTCGAATTCGTATACACGACTTACGACATACTCACGCTACACTCATGCTTCAGGCTGGAGAACACCCTAAAATCGTACAAGATCGCTTAGGGCATTCATCTATTCAAATGACTTTAGACAAGTATAGTCATATCACACAGAACATGCAGCAACAAGCAGCAGAAAACTTCGAGAGCATAATAAAATCTAATGAAAACACCTGATAAAAAATGAACAAATTTAATGTGAGCAAAATGTGAGCATCGAGGAAAATCACCGCTTAAAAAGCTTGATATAATAAGGTTTTTCATACTATCTCGTTGAATCTTGGGAGAAGAATGAGCAGTTTTAGAATTGTTGATTTTAAAAAACATAAAAACCTCAAACATGCCAAATCCCTTATGTCACAAAGGATTTGGCATTTTTAAGTTTCTAGAAAAACCCGCTAAATATAAAGAGGAATTAAAAGTCATAAATCCGGTACAATACTGTATCCACGCCCAAGGAACTGTCAAATGAAATAACGTGTCTAACTTTTTGGAGTCTATTGACCTTTTCAAATCCCCTTATATTAATGCTCGCTATTAAGACCTTCTCCTTCTAGGACCTACAATTAATTTGATTGCTGTTCTTTCTTGATTATCGATAGTAACCTCTTGAAACGCTGGAACAAGAACCAAGTCAATGCCACTTGGAGCTACAAAACCTCTTGCAATCGCAATTGCTTTAATCGCTTGATTTAAAGAACCAGCTCCAATCACTTGGATTTCTACTTTGCCACTTGCTCTTAGTACGCCCGCTATTGCACCTGCCACTGAATTCGGACTTGATTTTGAGGATACCTTTAATATATTTTCCATGTAAGTTGCTCCCTCTATTATTTAATCTCTCTTTTCTTACTGTTTGAAATATAACTAACGTATCTTTAACTACTATTCGAAATAAATACAAACAATTCTGTATAATTACATTCATTCGATATTTTTTGCCTTCTTCCTGCACAACTACATAAATAAAAAGCGACGACTAAGTTAAAAACTTAATCATCGCTTTATCCATTTCTCTGTTTCACTAAAATGCTGTCCTTTAAATACTTCGCTTCTTTACTTTGACGATATACTATCTTAAAGTTTAAATACTTCAACATTTTAAAACCTTGGATAGAGTTATCTGCTAAATATTCATCCTTTTTCTTCTCCAAAATTCATTACATAGAATATTCTAACTCCATTTTTTTGAAAACTATATCTCCTCATTAGAGCACTTTATATTATGCCAGCTTTTTATCCCAAATCTATTACCTTATATATGGACAAGTATACACGCCAATTGCTTTTCGATTGCATAAACTACTATGTGTTATACATTTCTTAATAATAGGAGGTAATATATTGGGTTCATACTATCATTCTTCAAATTCATATAAAAGATCTTCATGCCACTCTTCTTCTAGTTCATATAAAAAATGTTCGTGCCATCAATCTTCCAGTTCGTATAAAAAATGTTCATGCGACCATTCACATAAATCATCTAAGCCTGCTTACGGCACTTTTTGGCAAACTGAGTTTATAACTGTTCCTTTTGGCGGTTCTTTTCCGTTTAATCACGTTGGCCCTTTGGCAGGAGGAGTTTCCTTATTAAATCCGACTACTATACAATTTAGTAAAGCTGGTGATTATAGAATTTCTTTCATTTCAAGTATTAACACTACGTTAAATCCTGTATTTCCCCATATTCCAGTCATCACTATATTTTTAAATAATAATCCACTTGCTAATAGTCAAGGTGATTTCGCTTTTCAAATGAATACTTCATCAAATAACGAATGCCTTCAACTAGTTGGCGAAACTATTGTTACGGTGCCTGCTAATTCAACTCTTCAACTTAGAAATAATAGTGGTTTCAATCATCAAAGTATTGTAACTTGTGATAATGGTATAAATTCAGTTGAATTAACAGTTACAAAACTAAGTTAATACTATTCCCTCACATTCAGATGCTAATTCAGCATCTTTTTTATTGCATAACATTTTTTTGATTCCTATCGTCCTCTTATAGAACATAAGCTCCTATTTCACTTTTCTATTCATCTAATAAACATGAAAAAGTGCCGAAATCCTTCTTCCACAAGAATTCGGCACTTTTTTTATTAAAACCGATTCATTCTTTCCTACTTCTCCACATAAACCGATTTAACTATCGTACGATTATAAGGTTGTCCTTCCTTATTCATTCCTTTCATATCAATTGTAACGTTATATACACCTGGCTGTTCTATATTTTTCAAAGCACCTGTAAATGTAGTTGTATTAATGTTTTTCGATTCATTTGATTCAGAAACTAATTTTCCATCTTTATTAATTACTCGTACCGTTACTGAAAGATCGCCTTTCATTTCTGGAGCTACAGGTGATTTTTTGAGTTTATACTCTGCTTTATTTACTTTAACCTTTGCCGGCATTTGAAGGACGAACGGAGCATCTTTTTTGTAATCGGTCACGATTAAATATGCATCTTTCGGCTGCTTCGCCATCATTTTAACTTGCCATTCTCCTGCTTCCATTTTATCAAATTTAAATGTTCTTATAGTGGCTCCTTTAAAGAGAGATTCACCTTCACCAGTAGATACAGCACTATCTTTATTTGTATAAACTTTTCCTTTTGGAGATATTAGTTGTATTTCTACATCTGAAGAAGCTGTTAAAATAGAAACTACCCCTTCTGCTTTTTTATCAACTGCGACAGTTTGTCCTACCCACTCATTTTGTGACAACTCTCCTCCTAAAATAGCTTGATTAGAAGTTGTGTTTAATTGTTCTACCTTATCCTCTGAACTATTGTTCTGGGCTAATAAAGCTGGTACTGGTACATTTACTGTCCGTAAATATGGTTCAATTCGTGCGAAAACGGCTGAACCTTTTCGTATATTATCATGATCAAATCGTGAATCTGTAAATAAATGTGTTCCATATGGTAACTTAGCACTCCATTCGTTCACCAATCCATCATTAGAACCGTATGATGACAAATACAACCCGCCCATAGATAGTGCTGAAAAAACAGGTCCCCAGCTTGTCCCAGTAGCCGTATAGTAACGGTTTAATTTAGCTGCAGGATTATTATCTATTGTAGAACGAAACTTTGCCATTTCACCTATTTGCAATGAATATGTCCCATCATCTTTTTGACCTAATATAGAGGCAAGCCATCCTGCCCACCAACTATATGATAAATCCGCTAAATTGGATCCGTAATGCGGAGTGGCAAGCGTAATAACATTTCCAACAAATCGATTCGCTCCATATCCAACTAACGCAGCTTGTGTATCAATACCACCTTTACTGTGAGCTACAATATTTACTTTTTTGCCAAAATGATTATAAATCTCTTCAAGCTTTTGTGCTAACAATTTTCCATTGTCCCATTGGCTAGCTGATCCTTTCCCCGCAGCATCATATAATTGAATAAATACAGTTTGATAGCCTGCTTTCAAAGCATAATCGTACATATCATTCATCTCATGATATACTGTCTTTCCATACCAACTATCCGCATTACCATTTCTTCCTTGTACAAAGAGAATTGGTGTTTTATTCTCATCATAATTAGCAGGTTTCTGACCTAAAAACCATTCTCCAGGAGTAAATACTTCTTGATCTGGAAAGCCAGTCTTAAGCTCTGTTACAACCTCCGCGTGTACATTTGCACTAAAAACCAGCGGACTCATAAAACAAAGTACAATAAATAATGCGATACTCCTTTTCATAATTCCCATTAACATCCCCCTTTTTCTCCTGAAAGAAAACGCTGCCATTCCGTTGAACACCAATTGTTTTAAATTCCATTTAATCAATTACTTTTACGTTACAATATAATAAGAAATTAATAGCCGCATTCCTTTCTTATCAAACGTTATTCTCTCAACATTTCTTCATTCCTTTTTACAATAAGCGTTTTGAATATTTCTCAATAAAGCTTTCTCTTTACAAAAAAAACTGCGTATAAAAGGTCTCTTTAATAACCTTTTATACGCAGCTTCTTTGTTTAAAACTCGATGATGTACTCATCATCATATTTATCGTATTGCAAACCCGCTCCTATTTTGAATTCTGTAACTTGATCTCTTAGAAATGGTGCATCTTCTATTTTACTAGTTGCTATTTCAATCCCATATTTTTTTGTTAAATGCGCTAATTCTATTAAAAACCATTCTCTTCGTAATACGACTGGAATATCATACGTTCGTCTTTTCATATATACTAGCACCTCTTCTATTTTCATTATTGAAAAGAATATCACTTCTACTTTCGATACACTTTTTAAAACTATCGTTCATCATCAAAGGCCAATGAAACATTATAGTATATGCATGTCCGTTTTAAACGTGCTATGGCAAAAATAATATTAAAAAACTTAAAAAGCCTTATTTAGTTTACATAAAAAAATTATGTAATAGTAAAAGGGGAAGGCTTGTCCCTCATCCTTTTACTATCAAAAGCTAAATTAAGAACATCTTGGTACACCTAAAGCTAAGAATAAACCTGCTACTCCTGCTGTAATTGGCACTTTCAACGTAATAACATCGTCTACTTTTGTTACTAAAAAGTAAGCATTCCCTTCTTGTAACACGCAATTCACTAATAATTGAAATTCCATTCAAATCTCCTCCTTTCAATCGATATACTATAATTTATGAAATCTCTTTCAAAATGTAATAGTAAATATATCTATTTTTCCTTATATGCGAAATAAATGTTTATACATCTATTAAAAATATTAATTTTCTAAATTAATATAAAACGTGTAATATCCAATAAATCCCTATATAATCAATAGAGAAAATCTTACAAATGGAGGTATGAAAATGGCAATTTTGAGTAATATTGGTGTAGCTTTATTTTTTATAGCTTTTATTCTTTTAATCTTATGTATCATTTCATTCTTTAAGAAAAATGGAAAAGCAAAACAATATGGTCGTCCTACTGTTATTCTTTTTATGATTTCAATTATATTAATAATGACTGGCTCAACAAAATCTGAACACCCAGTCGTAGAATTTTTTTCTACTTTAAGTTTCATTCTATTTATATTTTTCCTTGTTCTAGCAATCTTATCTGTAATTAAGAAAACCGGTGTAGCAAAAAAGCAATTTATAATTACAGCTGTTTTATTTGTCATTTTTGTTGCGCTATCAGGTATTTCAAGTCCTTCTTCTGAAAAAACGATAGCAACGAATAAACAAGTCGCTTCTAATAGTGAAGAGAAAAAAGATGACAAAAAGAAAAAGGAAGTAGAAAAGAAAGAAGCGGACGAAAAAACTCGTAAACAACAAGAAGATGAAAAACGCCAAGCCGAAGAGCAAGAAGATGAAAAGCGTCTAGCTGATGAACAAGCTCGTAAACAACAAGAAGAGCAAAAACGCCAGGCTGATGAACAGGCTCGTAAACAACAAGAAGAGCAAAAACGCCAGGCTGATGAACAAGCTCGTAAACAACAAGAAGAGCAAAAACGCCAGGCTGATGAACAAGCTCGCAAACAACAAGAAGAGCAAAAACGCCAGGCTGATGAACAAGCTCGCAAACAACAAGAGGATCAGCAAAAAGTACAGCAAGCTCAAACACAACCAGCTGCAAGTAACAATAGTAATGTAACTTACAAAAATTGTACTGAAGTTAAAAATGCTGGAAAAGCTCCATTATATAGAGATCAACCAGGTTATAGCTCTAAACTTGATCGTGATGGCGATGGAGTTGCATGTGAAAAATAGTAGTAAAAAAGAAGCTTCTAGTAAGCTTCTTTTTTTATTATCAGAAACTATTGCGACGAATTACCCTCCCTCTCCCTTTTATAAAACTCATTTTATTATTCTCAAAAATGACACATAATAAGTGATTTAAATCACCACATTGATTTTAATTTAACGCTATTCTTAATTTAGATATTACATTTAAACTTTATGGAGGCATTCACATGGAACATACATTTACTGGAACTTCAATTGTTGGTGAGATTGTTACACAATTTCCGAAAGCTAGTGATCTTTTTAAATCATATAGAATAGATTTTTGTTGTGGTGGTAGTAGACCACTTATTGATGCAATTAATGAAAGAAATTTATCAGCATCAGAGGTAATAACAGAGTTAAATACGCTTTATCATAAAACAAAACTATTAAACGAATCTGAAATTGATTGGAAAAATGCTTCTTATCAAGAATTGATTGATTATGTTGTAAATAAGCACCATCGCTATTTAAATGAAGAATTGCCACAGTTAAGTCCATATGTGACGAAAGTATTACGCGTTCATGGGGTAAGTCAGCCTCATTTAGCTCAAATTCATAAACTATTTCATGAACTTAAAATGGAATTAGAACAACATTTAATTAAAGAAGAAACGGAAGATTTCCCATTAATTTTAGAATTCGAACAAAATCCAACTGATGAAAACTATGCAAAGTTACGTAAAGTAGTAGATGAACTAGAAAATGAGCACAATCATGCCGGAAATATTATAAAAGAACTTCGTAAAGTGACAAATGACTTTACCCCTCCTGAAGGAGCTTGCGGCACTTATCGACTTGTTTATCAACGCCTTGAAGTGCTAGAGTCCGATTTATTTGAGCACATTCATTTAGAAAATAATATTTTATTTCCACGTGCCATTACGAGAGTATAAATCAAGTGCAGGACATGAGTATAAATGCTCATGTCCTGCTTTTTCATTGTATAAAAAATATTTATACTCCCCCTTCCCCTCTATCCATATAGCCATATTCCCTTTCGCTTCTCCCTTCACATAAATCCGAATTTTAACAATTTGTGAATCATTATAAAAATGTGATAAATATCACATCTTCCCCTTTTTTGATTTTCTATAATGAGAATATAATATTTTGTTCAGCATTTCACATAAAAGGGGAAATGAATATGAAAAAACGTTTAGTTATGATCGGGAATGGTATGGCTGGCATACGCTGTATGGAAGAAATATTAAAACATGATAGTGATTCATATGAGATTACTATTTTTGGAGATGAACCACATCCAAACTACAATCGCATTATGCTCTCTCATGTTCTACAAGGCAAAACAAATATGCAAGATATCATTATGAACGAATATAGTTGGTACGAAGAAAACGAAATAACTTTATATACAAACGAGAGAGTTCAAAGTATTAACCGCGAGGAAAAGGTCATTATCACAGAAAAAAATCGTACTCTTACATACGACAAACTCATTATCGCAACAGGTTCTAGTGCTTTTATTTTACCAGTTGAAGGTTCCACCCTTCCTGGTGTAACAGGATTTCGAACAATTGAAGATACACAATTTATGATGGATACCGCTAAAGAAAAGAAAAAGGCCGTTGTCATTGGTGGTGGATTACTCGGTTTAGAAGCCGCAAGAGGTCTTATTGACTTAGGAATGGACGTACATGTTGTTCATTTAATGCCTAGCTTAATGGAGCAACAACTAGATACGAAAGCAGCTTCCCTATTGCGTGAAGATTTAGAAGCGCAAGGCATGAAGTTTCTAATGGAAAAGAAAACTGTAAAGATTCTTGGTACAGACCATGTTGAGGGCATTCAATTTGAAGATGGTGAAGTTGTAGATTGTAATTTAATCGTAATGGCTGTCGGAATACGCCCAAATACTCAAATAGCAAAAGATGCTAGTTTACTTGTAAATCGCGGCATTGTAGTCAATGACTATATGCTAACAAATGATGAATCCATTTATGCAGTTGGAGAATGTGCAGAACATGACGGTATCGCATATGGACTTGTTGCCCCTCTTTATGAACAAGGCGCAATATTAGCAAAACATATAACGAATTTACAAACTAATGGATATACGGGCAGCATCGTCGGTACACAGTTAAAAGTTGCAGGTTGTGATTTATTCTCTGCTGGTCAAATTTATGAAGATGATCAAACGAAAGCAATTTCAATCTTTGATGAATGTAAACGTTCCTATAAAAAAGTATTAATTCGTGACAATAAAGTCGTCGGTATCGTTTTATATGGTGATGCAACTGATGGTACACGCCTCTTTAGCATGTTAAAGAAAGAAGAAGATATACAAGAATATACAGCCGCTTCCCTTCTTCACAAAGCTGGTGAAGAAAGTGAACTTGACGTTGCTACAATGAGTGCGGATGACACAATTTGTGGATGTAATGGCGTTACGAAAGGTACAATCGTTCATGCCATTTTAGAACAAGAGTTAACTACTTTTGAAGAAGTTAAAGGATGCACGAAAGCCGCAGGGTCTTGTGGTAAATGTCGTCCGCTTGTGGAACAAGTTCTAGCTCATACACTCGGAGATGCTTTTGATGCTTCTGCGCAGTCTGCTGGTATGTGCGGATGTACAACTTTATCACGTGACGAAGTCGTAGCCGCCATTCACGAGAAAGGTTTAAAATCGCCAAAAGAAGTACGAAATGTACTAGGTTTTGCACATGAAGACGGCTGTTCGAAATGTCGTCCTGCTTTAAATTACTATTTACGTATGGCGATTCCGGAAGAATATGTAGATGATAAATCATCCCGTTACGTTAATGAAAGAATGAATGGTAACATCCAGCATGATGGTACATTCTCTGTTATTCCACGTATGTACGGAGGCGTTACAACCGCAGATGATTTAATGAAAATTGCTGAAGTTGCGAAAAAGTACGATGTTCCTCTTGTGAAAATTACAGGTGCAAGCCGCATCGGCTTATATGGTGTTAAGAAACAAGATTTACCTAACGTATGGGCTGACTTAAATATGACTTCTGGATATGCGTACTCAAAATCGCTTCGTAATGTAAAATCATGTGTTGGTTCTCGCTTCTGCCGTTTCGGTACGAAAGATTCATTAGGACTTGGTATGCTCCTTGAACAGTCATTAGAAATGGTAGATACACCTCATAAAATGAAAATGGGTGTAACAGGTTGTCCACGTAACTGTGCGGAAGTACTTACCAAAGATTTCGGCGTTGTGTGTGTTGAAAATGGATTCCAACTGTATATCGGTGGAAATGGTGGTACGGAAGTACGCGAGGCTGATTTTGTAATGATCGTCCCTACTGAAGACGATGTCCTTCGCATCGCTACAGCTTACATGCAATATTATCGTGAAACTGGTATTTACGGGGAGCGTACTGCCTATTGGACAGAACGATTAGGCTTCGATCATGTAAAAGAAGTACTACAAGATACAAGTATGGTCACGATGTTAAATGATCGTTTCCAAACAGCTCGTAGCACATATACGGAAGCTTGGGGACAAGCACTAGAAACGAAGTCTTTAAAAGCGATGTATGAAGTAGAAACTGTGAAATAAGGAGCTGTGATCTATATGATACAAACGAAAGAAAAAATAAAAGTTATGCGTGCGGAAGACCTTCCTATTCAAATTGGTAAAGAAGTACAAATGAAAGACATGTCTATCGCCCTATTCCGCCTTTCAAATGGTGATATTCGAGCTGTAGAAAATCGGTGCCCTCATAAAAATGGACCGTTAGCGGAAGGAATTGTATCTGGGGAATTCGTCTTTTGCCCACTGCATGATTGGAAAATCTCATTACTAACAGGTGAAGTTCAAAAACCTGATGACGGCTGTATCCAAACGTACGAAGTAGAAGTTATTGATGGTAACATTTATATAAAGTGAAACTTTAATCAGCGGGGATTGGTTCATCCCCCGCTGATTATTAGCCCTCACCAATCGGGCTTTTACGGGCAGTTGATCCCCACCTAACTACTTTGCTTTCGCTGAATTTTGAGGTAGGGGTCTTACTGCCCGTTAATGCGGGATATATATGTAATTTACAAAAGGAAGCCTCCCTGGCTTCCTTTTAAATAAAAATAAACGAGGTGCGAATATGAACGGATATGTATATTTAGTTGGTGCAGGACCAGGGGATGAAGGGCTTATTACAAAAAAAGCGATAGATTGCTTAAAGCGTGCAGATATTGTCTTATATGACCGCTTATTGAACCCTAACTTTCTTAGCTATACAAAGCCAACTTGTGAACTTATTTATTGCGGTAAAATGCCAAAGAATCATACTATGCGTCAAGAAATGATTAACGCCCACCTCCTTCAATTTGCGAAAGAAGGAAAAATCGTTGTCCGCTTAAAGGGCGGAGATCCATCTATTTTTGGCCGTGTTGGTGAAGAAGCAGAAGCTTTAGCGGCTGTGAACATTCCATACGAGATTGTGCCAGGTATTACAGCTAGCATCGCCGCTAGTAGTTATGCAGGTATCCCCCTCACCCACCGTGACTATAGTAATAGTGTAACTTTACTAACTGGACATTCGAAAGGTCCTTTAACCGATCATGGAAAATATAATTCATCCCACAATAGCGACACAATTGCCTACTACATGGGTATAAAAAACTTACCTACAATTTGTGAAAACTTACTACAAGCAGGAAAACAAGAAAATACACCCGTAGCAGTCATTGAGTGGGGTACAACTGGAAAGCAACGCGTTGTCACAGGAACACTTTCAACCATTGTTCCTATCGTCAAAAACGAAAATATTTCTAACCCTTCTATGACAATTGTTGGTGATGTCGTTTCCTTACGGGATCAAATCGCTTGGAAAGAACGTAAACCATTGCATGGTAAAAAGGTTTTATTTGCATCCGCAACAAATAAAACCAGTTTCATAAAGCAAAAGTTACAAGAATGCGGTGCAGAAACATATCAAATTCCAACTTTCAAAAGGGAAGAATACACATTAACATCTGAACAAATCAATGAAATTTTTAACGTTGATCGCCTTGTATTTTGTTCAGATGAAAGTGTAGAAATCTTGATGCGATCATGTAGTAAACACCAGAAAGATATTCGTTCCTTACAGGCGAAACTGCAGTATATGAACGTTGCCACTCAAGAAAAACTTATGCAATATGGGCTACTAAGTAAACAAGCAGAGTTCTCTTCCGATACAACTGTTTATTTAGGCAGAAATATTAATCGAATTGGTTTTATTCAAGAAAAAATTGGTGCTGGGTCTTATATGATGACTCATGAGTATACAATTGATCATCGCTTCGATGAAATTCATTCTCGTATGCTTTCTGAATTCTCATGGGATAGCATTGTATTTGAAGGACGTGCTTCTATTGATACGTTTCTAGCAGAAATAACACGCCTTAACTTTATCAATATTCTTACTCTACCATTCTCGTATACCGATATTCCAACTTTACACTATGCAAATAAAGTTGGGTTTCATAATGTAGATGAGCAATTACAAGACATTATTATGAAGAAAGATTTGGTGGTACGATGAAAGGAATTGTATATGTTGGACACGGTAGTCGCCTGCAAGAAGGTAACGAACAATTCATTCACTTTATTCAATCTGTTATGAAAGAACGTAACGAACGGATTCAAAAAATAGCTTTTCTAGAGCTAACAACACCTACCATTTCTAATGCAGTTACAGAAACGATACTAGAGGGCGCAACTGAAATATTGATTGTACCTGTTTTATTATTTGCAGCAGCTCACTATAAACGTGATATTCCTTTTGAAATAGAGCAACTACAAAAGAAATATCCACATATAACATTTTCAGTTGCACCACCTTTTAGTACGCATCCAAATATGGTGGAACTTGTAGTGAAAAGAATACGTGAAGCTATGCCAATGCAAAGTAGTAGCGTTTTACTCGTAGGACGAGGTAGTAGTGATCCACAGCCGATACATGAGTTACAACAAATCGGAGCAGTTGTCGAACGAAAACTCGGTATGCCAGTATGTTGTTCCTTTTTAACGAAAGGAACTCCCTCTTTTACCGCTGAGCTCAAGACTATAACATCGACTGCGTCCCATGTATATGTCATGCCGTATCTTCTCTTTACTGGATTGTTGCTTCAAAAAATTAAATTGCATACAAAAAAATATGATCACGTTACGACTTGCAACTGTCTTCAGTTTGATACATATATGAAGTTAACATTATTAGAACGAATGGAGGAATGTGTGTATGTATAACATGTGCCCTCTTATGTTTAATTTAGATAAAAAAGTAGTTGTTATAGTTGGTGGTGGTAAAATCGCATATCGGAAAGCGTCTGGATTAAAAGATACAGGCGCTTTTGTCACCGTTATCAGCCCAGAGATTTGCGAGGAAATGAAGGAACTTCCTTATATTACTTGGAAGCAAAAAACTTTTAGTAATGATGATATTAAAGATGCTCACCTTATTTATGCAGCTACAAATCAACATGATGTCAATATGATGGTCAAACAAGCCGCACATGATTTCCAATGGGTTAACGTTGTAAGTGATGGTACAGAATCATCATTTCACACACCGGGTGTCATACGAAATGGTGAATATGTTGTAACGATTTCCACTTCTGGTAAAGATCCATCGCTTACGAAGCGTATGAAGCAGGAACTAACATCTATACTTCCTAAACTTATAAAAAAGCTTTCTCGTACACATAAATCGTAATCTACCTCCTATCTAACTATGAATTTACTTTGGACAAACGTTTTTTACAGGCGTTTGTTCTATTTATTATTAAACAAATAATTGACACTCCTACCGCTTAGTGGAAGTTCTTTTCTCATATCCTAGACGTGTAAGAGGCGGAGTGCCTTTATCTACTTGTTCTGTTAAAGGTCCTATTATTTAAGTTCATACATTTATCTCTTCATTTTTTTATCTGTAGGCAAAACAATTGCAGCTATTATATAAAGTAACACCGTAAATCCACTAGTAAAAAAGGCTGATAATGCAGTGACTATGCGAAGGATACTTACATCAATTCCATACTTATCGCTTAAGCCACCTAATACACCTGATACTTGTTTATCTTGAGTGGACTTATATAATTTTTTCATCTAAACACCCCGATCCAATTAAGTATTTGTATGCTAAAAATTAGTTCTATCTTTGGAAGAGATTTAAACTTTCTTTAACTAACCCTTTAATTGAATAACATCTGATATCTATATTTTAACATAAAATTCCATAAAACTTCTGTTTTTCATTTTTAAACCACATTATTTTAGAATACAAGTGTTTGTTAAGTTAGCAATAAAAAACATATCGAAGCCTATTACTAAAAGAACCCTCCTAGATTACTTTAGGAGGGTTCTTTTTCTTTATTAATGATTCTTTAACATCACTAACAGCTTTTCTTGGCTATACATCCATACTGTAATGATTAAACAAGCAAGTGCGACTTCTGATAATGCCATAAATCCAATTGCATAATGACCTGTTAGTTGGAATAGTAACGTTAAAATTAATGGTGGGAAGAACCCTCCTAATCCACCTAAAGCTGACACAACCCCATTTACAATCCCTGCTTGCTCAGAGAAGTACATTGGAACAAGCTTAAAGATTGTTCCATTTCCAATACCTGCACAGAATGCAACTAGTAAGCAACCAAACGTATACACGTTCATACTGGGCATAAATGATAAAACAATACCAGATAGTGTTAAGCCGATAAATACGAAGATTAATATTTTAAATGGATTAAATTTATCACCGAGCCAACCACCAATCGGGCGCATCATTGTTGCTAATACGATGAATCCAGCTGTCCGCATGCCTGCATCTACTTTCTCTAATCCGAAGTGAGATACTAAAAAGTTTGGTAAATATACTGTAAATGCAACAAATGATCCAAATGTTAAAAAGTAAAAGATACATAGAAACCAAAGTTTTTCATTTTTATATACACCTTTTATTTGTTCCATTAATGGTGTATTCACCTTTTTTTCCTTACGATCGCCTAATAAAAAGTTCATAAGTGCAAATGCTGCAAGTAAAACTAAATAACACTGTACTGTTGTTCTCCAGCCAACTGATGTCGCAATTACAGGTGCTAAAAATGAAGTAATTGCTGTTCCAGCGTTACCCACACCGTAAATACCATTTACAAAACCGTGACTCTCTTTCGGGAAGTATTTCGGTAGAGAAGTTACTCCTACAGAGAATACAGCACCACCAATCCCTACAAATAATCCACCAATAATTAAATCCATCATAGAATTGGCAACACTAATGTAAAAGACAGGGAATAATAAAAGTATAAAACTAATAAAGAACAATTTTCTTGCTCCGTAACGATTTGTCCAATAACCAATTGGAATGCGAAGAATAGAACCTAAAATAACCGGTACTGCTGTGACCATAGAAATTTGTCCCGCAGTTAATGGAATATCCGCTTTAATATATGGCATTAATGATGATAAGATAACCCATACCATAAAACCGATAACTAGATTAGAAGTTTGTAAACTTAATTGAAAATTAGGACTTTTCACCCTATTCCCTCCTATGTATGCATAGTTATATTCATTCTCTCCAGCCTAATCACGTCCTAACATGATTAGGCTGAAAAGAATCAACCACCACTTACTGGCGGAATCATTGCTACTACATCGCCAGTTTGAATAATGTCATCCTCATTTGCATACTCTTCATTTACGGCGACCATTATCTCGTTTGAAATCGCTACGCTGTATTTCTTAATGAGAACTTCCTTTAGTTCAGTAACCGTAATATTTTCACAATCTATGTGCAAGGCAGGTTTGCTTGCTTCTTCTTGCAAATGTGCAAATAATAGCACTTCAATCATGTTCTCATCTCCTTTTCAGGCTCGCCATTTACATATGCTACTTTCTCTGACTGATCACCTATCCATGACTCACCATCTTCCCAAAACTCTTTCTTCCAAATCGGAACAATTTTTTTTATACGCTCCATAATATATTCATTCGCCTCATAGGCCGCTTTCCGATGTGGTGTAGCAACAGCGACAACAACAGCAAAACCAGAAATTTCCAATGTACCAATGCGATGTGTAATTGCTACATATGTCCCAGGCCACTTCTCTTCTACTTCATTACCAATTTTCTCAAGCTGTTTTTCCGCCATTGTTTTATATGCTACATACTCTAAATATAGCGTACGACGTCCTTTCGTAAATTCTCTGACGGTACCAATGAAAGTAGTAACCGCACCACACTCACACCGAATTACTTTGTTTGTAACTTCTTCAATTGAAATAGGTGTATCAATTACTTCATAATACGTATGTGTCATTTTGCACCTCTTACCTTTGTATAAGTTAGCAATCTATTTTTCTATTACTTGTATGATCGAAGTGGTTCTTTCCACGGCCACTCACTTCCTATGTTCGATTCCAATAATAATACCGAAACAATTATTCCTGCTTCAAATCCTCTCGTTCCTCCCGGCAGGGCGATAAATGCATTCGCCTCTACAAGTGAAGAAATTGCACTAGAGTTATCTAAACCAACTGGTGTAGCTTGCAATTTTCCATCTACACTTTCCACTTTCCCTCGTACAAAACGAGTAAATGGGTTTGCTTTTGGAAAGTCTTTCTGTAAAATTGCTTCTGCTCGATATACGTGCGGATCTTTTCTATGCAAATATGTTCCAATGACTGGCCGAACATATAATTCACATCCGACATAACAAGCTGAAGGATTACCAGATAGACCAAATAATAGTTTTCCTTCTAGCTCAGCTACAGTTGTCACACTTCCTGGTCGCATCGCTATTTTGTTGAAAAGTACATTAGCTCGTAATCTCTCATAAATAGCAGGTAAATAGTCATAGTCTCCTACCGAAACGCCACCAGTTGTAATTAAAATATCGACTTCTTTTATTGCTCTTTTTACGGTCTCATAACACGTCTCTAAATCGTCAGCAAATTGTCCATAATAGCGTACAATTCCACCTGCTCGCTCAATTTGAGCAGTAATCATATAGGAATTACTATTTCGAATCTTCCCCGGTTTAAGCTGTTCATGTACTTCTAAAAGTTCACTTCCTGTCGCTACAATTCCAATAACCGGCTGTTTTACAACATGTACGGAACTATAACCAAACGTAGCAAGAAGCGCCGCTACTCCAGGGTTAATAGAAGTCCCTTTTTTCACAAGTATGGCATTTTGTTTTACATCTTCTCCTTTAAAAGAAATGTTATCACCAGCAGCGAAAGAGCGTTTTAATTTCATATAAGTCTTTTCTTTTTCTTCAAATCCTTCCGTTAGCTCTAACATAACAACCGCATTACATCCTGCTGGAATTGCAGCTCCTGTCATAATACGTACAGCTTGAAATGCTTTCACCTCTTCTCTAAAAACAGAACCTGCCCCGATCTCACCAATCACTTCAAACTGAATCGGGTTACTGCTATTTGCTTCTTTTGTATCTTCCGCGCGAATCGCAAACCCGTCGTACGGAGAGCGATCGAAATGCGGGACATCATGATCTACAATAACATCTTCTCCAAGCATTCTACCGTAGCTGTCTATAAGAGAAACCTTTTCTATTTCACCTTGATGAGCATACTCCATTATGCGTGCAACTGCTTCTGCTACTGGAATTGGTTTACGTTTTTCTAGCATTCTTTTTTCACCTCGTTTTGATAAGGATAAACTCTCTTTCTGTTCATCCTATATATTTTGCGTATAATCGTTTTGCCATTTTTACATTATTTGTCCCATGAATAAATGCCCTACCGTCTGTAAATAAAACAAAACGATATTCATCTACTAGAAACGATAGTAAATATGGAGTTTTTTTGACACTCACGCTTTTTTGTAAGCGCTTTTGAACTTCTTCTAAATTAAGAACTCGCTTTATCCCTGGACGGATTTGAACCGTATTCCTTCCGCATAGCACTTCTATTTTTATCTGTGCTTCAAATGTTAAACTTGGATACGTTCGTGATTTCCCACAAGATGGACATGTACTTTTTTTCTGCCTGTTTACTTTTAATGAGATACATTGATTGTTCCAAATATCAAATGATAACATTGTTCCTCGCAACGCCTTATAATCGTCCACCAATATTTTCATCGCTTCTGTTACTTGGTGAGCAACTACCATTTGTACAGCTGGCTGAATAATTCCTGCTGTATCGCATGTTGCACCACCCATAGGATGATCCATTATGCAGCGAAAACATGGTGTTTCCCCCGGAAGAATTGTATACGTTACACCGTAACTCCCAATACATCCACCATATATCCAAGGTATATTTTCTTTTTGTGACATGTCATTTATAAGTAGGCGCGTATCGAAATTATCAGTCGCATCTAAAATGAGATCCACTTCTTTTACTAACTCTTCCATTTCTTGCATTGTAACATCCGTTACAACTGGTACAATTTCCACTTCAGAATTAATCTTTCTTAAATGTTCTGCCGCTGCAATTGCTTTTGGTTTACACTGCTGTGCATCTTCTTCTGTATATAACTGTTGCCGCTGTAAATTACTCCATTCGACGTAGTCACGGTCAGCAATTGTCAATTTCCCAATCCCCATCCTAACGAGCGCTTCCGCATTTGCAGCTCCTAGTGCACCCGCACCGATTAGGAGCACATGCTTTTCTCTTATTTTTCTTTGTCCCATTTCACCAATTCCAGAAAACAATACTTGCCTAGAATAACGCTCTTGCATAGGGAATCCTCCTTTCGCTATCCACCAATATAAGACATTTCAACTTTTGGACGTTTATTTGTACTTTCAGCCGTTCTTTCATCCGAATACCGATCTGTTCTGCACTCCCATGTATGTTGGAGAATTTTTAATAATGAAGCATCAGAAATATTTTCTCGAAGAAGCGTTCGCAAATCGGTTCCTTTCGTTCCAAATAAGCACGTAAAAAACTTACCGTCTGCCGAAATACGAGCTCTCGTACAAGAGGAACAAAAAGATTCAGAAACAGAAGTAATAAATCCAACTTCTGCATCGCTCCCTACATATCGATACAATTTCGCAACTTCTCCAAAGTAACGAGGTTTAACAGGCTCAATCGGATATACACGATTAATTTTCTCTATTAATTGTTCCTTCGTAATAACTTGTTCAAAGTTCCATCCGTTCGTACTGCCCACATCCATAAATTCGATAAAACGAAGCTGAATTTCTTGTTCTTTAAAATAACGAGCCATAAGAAGAATTTGACTATCATTCATCCCTTTTTTTACGACCATATTTACTTTTACTTCTAATCCAGCTGCTTTTGCTGCTTCAATTCCTTTCAATACAGGTTTTGTACTTACATTTCGTCCATTAATTTTTCGGAAGACATGATCTTCTATCGCATCTAAACTAATGTTTACACGTTTTAATCCCGCTTCTTTTAATGCCCTTGCCTGTTTTGCTAAATGAATACCGTTTGTTGTGAGTCCAATATCCTTTAAGCCTTCTAGCTTTGCAAGCCTTACAATTAACTTCGGTAAATCTTTACGCAATAAAGGTTCACCGCCAGTAAGTCTAATTTTATTAACACCCATACTTATATATAATCTCGCTAACCTTTCTATTTCATCGAACGTTAATAAAAACTCTTCCTGTAAAAAAGCATAATCAGGTCCGAACACTTCAGCTGGCATACAGTACGTGCACCTAAAATTACAACGGTCAATAACTGAAATACGTAAATCTTGAAGTGGCCGCTCTAAAGAATCTTTCATCTTCTCGTGCATCTATATCCCTTCTTTTCTACTGCAATCATTAGTAAGCTTTCAAATTTTTTATTTGCCTTCATTATAAAAAAGAAGCTACATATTCAATGTGACTTTTCTCACATTACTTTCCCCATTCAAAAATTCTTCACAAATCCGTTCGAATTTTGTTCACATCTCTAGTCCCATTCTCTTTACATACTAAAATTTCTTAAACTAAAAAACTTATATTCGTATAATATAAACCCTTACTATAAGTAGCTTTTTAGACATTTAAGGTCGTTTTTCCTTACGGTCATTGAAATTTTACTTTATTTTCAAAAATATCTCTTGCAATTTCATCATGATTACATCCAAAATAAGAAATATACTGCTTATAAGAAGAAAGGTGATTGCTGTGGCAAACAGTACGGCATTATCCAAAGATTTAAAGGAGTTACTTTCATCTGTTGAATATAAAATGCAAATCAATAAGGGGAGTTTTATTTTTCAAGAAGGTATGGAAGCAACAGAAATTTATATCATTCACTCTGGAAAAGTGCAAATCAGTAAACTTAGTGCTGACGGACAAGAATTAACACTTCGCATTTGTTCACAAAATGATATTATTGGGGAATTAACATTGTTCACGGAAAATGCAAGGTATTTATTAAATTCAAAATGCCTTGAAGATGTTGAAGTAGGCGTTATAAAGCGTGAAGCCTTAGAAAAAGCATTACTCCAAAAACCCGCTCTTGTATTTGAATTTATGAAATGGATTAGTGAACATTTAAGAAGAATGCAAACGAAGTTCCGAGATCTAGTATTACACGGCAAAAAAGGTGCCCTATATTCTACTCTCATTCGAATGACAAATAGTTATGGTGTGTTAAAAGAAAATGGGATTCTCATCGATTTACCATTAACGAATCAAGAACTTGCAAACTTCTGTGCAACTTCGCGTGAAAGCGTAAATCGAATGTTAAATGATTTGAAAAAAAAAGGTACGATTTCTATTCATAAAGGAAAGATTACAATCCATGATTTACAATTTTTAAAATGTGAAATTGCTTGTGAAGATTGCTCTGCCTCTGTTTGTAGCATAGAGTAGCATCTTATTTAGATGCTACTCTTTTTTTCTTGCATACAGTTATTTCCTAAAAAAGACGAGGCCTTCCATTAGACCTCGTTTCATGTTAGTTGCTAACTTCTATTCGTTTACTGTGGCATTATTTTTTCAATTCATTAGGAATACGTCTTCTGTAAATCACATAACTACGGCTTAAGTATTTAATTGGGGCACTAAATACATGGACAAGTCTAGTAAATGGCCATACTGCGAATAGACCCATACCTGCAATTATATGAATTTTAAACCATACTGGTACTTCCGTCATATATTCAACTTTCGGTTGGAAAATAAAGAGACTTCGGAACCACGGACCGATTGTTGTACGATAATCAAACCCTTTTGAGTCGATATTTAAAAAGGTTGAAGAAAGTCCCGCTAGCATTACGATTAGTAATAAAATAAGCGCAATATAATCTCCCCTTGTACTCGTTGCAATGATGCGTTTTACTGTTACACGGCGGTACGTTAATATAATTAAACCGATGATAGAAGCAACACCTGCCGGAAGCCCGAAACTAATTGCTACTACATGATACATATGCTCAGAAATACCTATTGAACGGTATACAGACTCTGGAATTAAAATCCCCATAACATGACCACCAATGACGAACATGATCCCAAAGTGGAATAATAGACTTCCGATTCGGAGCATTTTCTTTTCTAATAGTTCACTAGATTTTGACGTCCAGCCAAATTGATCATAGTTGTATCTGAAAATATGTCCACCGATAAAGATTGCAAAAATGATATAGGGAAACAATACCCATAGAAATTGATCCATCATTTTGACAACTCTCCTTTCTAATTTGCCTGTACACCCCATGTATTGATAGCGAGTAGAACAGCGGCGAGAATTGGTTCATACATACAGTTTGCTTCTTTTAATTGCCCGTGCAACGCTTGTATATTTTCCGTGTATTTACTCATAATTGGCTCGCTATCTTTTTCATTCGCGTTTGCAAGAAACTCAAGTAGAAGCGGTAAATAATCAGGTAGTTCTTTATCTGTTACGTTAAAACCAGATTTTTGATAATGCTGTTTTAACTCTAATAATTCAATTCCACGCTCTCTTTGTTCACCTGTTTTCATGTAGGTAAGATACATATTTGTCTTCTTTCCAAAGTCGAATGTATAGACGTAAGAATCAATAAGTTGATTGTCTGTTTTATTTAGCGCTTCTTTTATAAATGTTGTAAGTGATGCTCTGATTTCTTCCTGTTCAATTTCTTGAATCTCTTCCTGTAATTCTAGTAAAGCTTCCCTCCAACCTAGTTCAGGATAGGAGAGAAGAAAAGAAGAACAAGAAAAAGCTGTTTGTAAACTTTGTTTCATAGTTTTCTGCCCCCTTTTTTTAAGAAATTGTCGTACAAGAGCCTGGCCCACCTGCGAAAGATAAACCACAACTTCCTTGTTCGCTATATAAATCTGCAACTTGTTCGCGGTGAGACGTCGGGATAACAAAGCGATCTTTATATTTCGCAATAGCAAGAAGACGATACATATCTTCTACATCCTGTTTCGTTAAACCTAGTTCTTTTAATACAGCTTCATTTGGTTCTTTATTAATTTGCAAAGCTCTCATATGCGTTCGCATAACAGCCATTTTTTTCAATGTTAGACGAATATGGGATTCATCTCCTGCAGTGAGTAAATTCGCTAAATATTGAATTGGAATACGCATATTATCAATAGCAGGGAAAATCTCTTCTGCTTGCCAGTTACTACCTTTCCCCTCCACCATGTTCATAATTGGGCTAAGCGGCGGGATATACCAAACCATTGGCATTGTACGATACTCTGGATGAAGAGGTAGAGCGATTTTCCAATCGATAATCATTTTATAGATTGGTGACTCTTGTGCCGCTTTAATCCATTCTTCAGGAATCCCTTGTTTTTTCGCTTCAGCTGCTACTTCTGGATCATTTGGATCTAGGAAAACAGTAAGCTGAGATTCATATAAATCTTTTTCATCTTCAACAGACGCCGCTTCTTTTACTTTATCAGCGTCATATAGCATTACCCCAATATACCGAATACGTCCTACACATGTTTCAGAACAAATTGTTGGCATACCAGCTTCAATACGAGGGAAACACATTGTACATTTTTCAGCTTTATTTGTTTGCCAGTTAAAATATACTTTTTTATACGGACAAGACGATACACAAAATCTCCATGCACGACATGCATTTTGATCCACAAGAACAATCCCATCTTCTTCACGTTTATACATCGCACCCGATGGACAAGAAGAAACGCAAGATGGATTCATACAATGTTCGCAAATACGTGGTAAATACATCATAAAGACATTTTCAAAATCCGTTTTAATTCCTTCTTCCATTTTCTTGACGTTCGGATCTTGTAACCCTGTTATATGTCCGCCTGCTAAATCATCTTCCCAGTTTGGACCCCATTCAATTTTGTCGATAAATTCACCCGTAATTGCTGATTTCGGACGAGCAACTGGTTGATGCTTACGCTGCGGGCTATTTGTTAATGTTTCATAATCATAGTTCCAAGGTTCAAAGTAATCATCAATTGTTGGTTGATCTGGATTGTGGAAAATATTCATAAGACGCTTCATTTTCGAACCGGATTTCAGCTGAATTTCACCATTTTTCAATTCCCAGCCGCCTTTGTATTTCTCCTGATTTTCCCATTGTTTCGGATAACCAATTCCAGGTTTCGTTTCTACGTTATTGAAGTACATATATTCAGCACCTGGACGATTCGTCCAGGTGTTTTTGCATGTTACGCTACAAGTATGGCAGCCGATGCATTTATCTAAGTTCATTACCATTCCGACTTGCGCTTTAATCTTCAAGCCAATCTACCTCCTTCAGTTTACGGATTACAACGTTTAAGTCACGCTGGTTCCCAGTCGGACCATAATAGTTAAATCCATAGCTTAATTGGCCATATCCACCAATCATATGTGTTGGTTTAACGTGAATACGGGTTGGACTATTATGTGTTCCCCCGCGGGTGCTTGTTAATTTCGTACCAGGCACGTTAATGTGACGATCTTGCGCATGATGCATAAATGCCATCCCCCTCGGTATACGGTGCGTTACAACAGCACGTGCTACGACTACGCCGTTACGGTTAAAGCATTCAATCCAATCATTATCAGCAACACCAGCTTCATTCGCATCATCTTTATTCATCCAAACAGTTGGACCACCTCTAAACAGCGTTAACATTGGCAATGAATCGAAGTACATACTATGAATCGACCACTTATTATGCGGTGTTAAATAGTTTAGTGTAATTTCTTTCCCTTCTACTTCAGGGCGTGATTTACGGAATGGTTTATGTTGCAGTATTGGTTTAAATGTTGCCATCGTTTCGCCAAATTCTTTCATCATGTCGTGATCTAAGTAGAAAGATTGTCGACCAGTTATCGTTCTCCAAGGGATGAGACGTTCAACATTTGTTGTAAATGGTGAGTAACGGCGTCCACCTTTTTCAGAACCCGTAAAGGCCGGAGAAGTAATTACTGTTTTAGGCTGCGCTGTAATTTGTTCAAATGTGAAGCATTCTTCTTCACGTTCTTCTGCTAAGTCACGTAGTTTTAAATCGGTTTGTTTTTCAAGCGCTTCCCATGCTTTTACCGCCATATGACCGTTTGTTGTAGAAGAAAGTGTTAATACCGCCTCAGCAGCATTAATTGCTTCTTTTATGTCTGGGCACCCCTTCGCAATAGAATCCGTTCGAACAACTCCTAATCGACTCTTTAATTGCTCATATTCTTTTTCTGCCGACCAAGAAATCCCTTTCGTACCAATCGGTTGTTTTCCGGTATTTGGTCCAAGCGCTGTCATCTTGTCATAAATCGTTTTATAATCCCTTTCGACAACATGAATTTGCGGCATTGTTTTACCTGGGATCGGTTCACACTCACCTTTGCTCCAGTCTTTAATCTTACCTAGTGGTTGCGCTAATTCTTGCGGTGTATCGTGAAGAAGTGGTGTTGCAACGACTTCTTTCATTGGTTCAAGATCGATTTTCTTCGCTAAATCTGACACAGCTTTAGAAAGAGAGGTGAAAATATCCCAGTCAGAGCGTGCTTCCCACGGTGAACCGATTGCTGGATTAAATGGATGCACAAATGGATGCATATCCGTACTGCTTAAATCATGCTTTTCATACCAAGTTGAAGCAGGTAAGACGATATCAGAATAAAGCGCCGTTCCAGCCATACGGAAATCTAAATTAATGAGTAAATCTAACTTCCCTTCAGGTGCATCTTCATGCCACTTAATTTCTTCTGGTCTTAATGAGTCACTATCGTCATTCATTAATCCGTTTGTTGTACCTAATAAATGTTTTAAGAAATATTCGTGTCCTTTACCGGAACTTGAAATTAAGTTTGCACGCCATACGAATAAGTTACGCGGGAAGTTGTTTTTATTATCTGGGTCTTCAATCGCAAATTTCAGTTCTTTTTCTTTTAGTTTTTGTGCAACGTATTTTCCGATTTCTTCTTGTGTTGTTGCACCAGCAGCAACAGCTTCTTTATATAATTCAATTCCATTCTTCTCGAATGTTGGATAAGAAGGTAACCAGCCAAGTCGTGCTGCTAATACGTTGTAATCACCGTGATGTTGATAACGAGAGTTGCCCTCAACTGGTGATGCTAAATGTCCAACAGGTGTATCTTCATAACGCCATTGATCTGTTACGAAATAGAAGAAAGATGTACCGTTTTGTAATTTCGGTGGCCCTTGCCAATCTTTCGCCATCGCGATTGTTTGCCATCCTTCTGCTGGTCGTAATTTTTCTTGACCAACATAATGTGCCCAACCGCCGCCGTTTACACCTTGTGCCCCAACAAGAAGAACAAGATTTAAAACTGCGCGATAAATCGTATCAGAGTTAAACCAATGGTTAATACCAGCTCCCATAATAATCATCGAGCGGCCATTCGTATCAACTGCATTTTGCGCGAACTCACGAGCAATTTGAATAATAAGCTCTCGTTTTACTCCAGTCATTTTCTCTTGCCATGCAGGTGTAAACGGTACATCATCATTGAAATCTTTCGGTTCTTGCCCGCCAAGACCTCGGTTCACACCGTAATTTGCTAACGTTAAGTCATATACAGTTGTAACGCACACTTCGCCTTCTTCTGTCATAACTTTTTTCACTGGAATTGTACGTTCTAATATTGTATTTCCATCATCAGAGAAGTATGGGATTTGTACCGTTCCAACATTATCTTCCATTCCAAGTAAAGAAAGACGTGGATCAATCTTTTCACCTGTTTCTTCATCTTCTAAACGTAAGTTCCATTTCTTTTCGTTATCCCAACGTGATCCTATTGTGCCGTGAGGTGTTGCAAAATCTTTCGTGTTCTCGTTCCAAAGAACAGGCTTCCATTCTCCTAACTTTGTTTCACGTCCAATATCAGTAGCATTTAAGAAACGATCAGCGACGAATTGATCTCCTTTTTCTTTCAATGTGACAAAGAAAGGAAAATCAGTATATTGCTTCGCATACTTTGTGAAGTATTCTACTTGATTATCTACGTAAAATTCTTGTAAGATCACATGCCCCATTGCCATCGCAAGTGCACCGTCTGTACCTTGTTTCACACTAATCCAATCATCCGCAAACTTTGTAGACTCGGCAAAGTCAGGACTTACAGAAACGACTTTCGTTCCTTTATATCGAACTTCGGCTAAAAAGTGTGCATCTGGCGTTCTCGTCATCGGTACATTTGAACCCCATGTCATAATGTAACCAGAATTATACCAGTCACTACTTTCTGGTACATCTGTTTGATCCCCCCAAATTTGCGGAGAAGCTGGTGGTAAATCCGCATACCAATCATAGAAGCTAAGCATTGGTCCACCCATAAGTTGCATAAAGCGGCTACCAGCTGCATGACTTAACATCGACATTGCTGGAATTGGTGAAAAACCAACATTTCGGTCTGGACCGTATTTAATTACTGTGTATAGTAATGAAGCAGAAACGAGTTGTAATACTTCATCCCAATTCGCACGAATGAATCCCCCTTTACCACGCGCCTGCTTATACGTACGTGCCTTTTCAGGGTTTTCCACAATGCTTTTCCAAGCATCTAATGGTGACTCGTTATTTTGTAGTTCTTCTTGCCACATTTCCCAAAGCACACCACGTACATATGGATATTTCACACGAAGCGGACTATAAATGTACCAAGAAAAGCTCGCTCCACGCGGACATCCTCGTGGTTCAAAATCAGGCATATCAGGACCTGTTGTTGGATAGTTAAGCTCTTGACCCTCCCATGTTACAATTCCATCTTTCACATAAATGTTCCAGCTACAAGAACCAGTACAGTTCACACCGTGTGTAGAACGGATTACTTTATCATGCTGCCAACGCTTTCTGTACACATTTTCCCATTCACGATCTTCATATGTTTCTTGTGTATGATTATCGTTATAACGATCTATTGGTGAAAAATATTTTAAACGTCTCATTAATGCTGAAGGTCTCTTCTTCATACTGTTCACTCCTTTAATACGTCTCTCTTACATACCCTTACTATAAGAGAGGTTTTAAAATACAGATGTGACATTTCGCACAGTTCAAGAGATTGTCATAAATTCATTTGGAAATCGGTTTAAGGAGAAACATTTATAAGTAAAGATTACTTTGTTTTGTTGTGAAGATTTCGGTCAGCGGTGGGCTTATTAGGAGAATAGTATTTGGAGGATTCACCTTTTTTTGCATAAGAAAAAACGCAGGAGAAATTCCTACGTTTTTATATAAATATATTAAAAAGAGTTTTGATACTACTTCAATAATGCTATAAGGAATTTACTTTTCTGCAACGATACTATTATCAAGACATATTTTATATAAAGTGAAACTTTAATCAGCCCGCAAATAGAGGGATAAAACTACAAATCATTATTTACTGTATTGCCCTTAATTACGGAAACAATTATACTAGATGTTATCTACATGTATAATCTGAATATTCATAAAATTACGAGTAGGATTTCCTTTGGGAACATAGAAATTATAAAGTATATCACCATGATTTTTTAACATTTAAGTTTTTCCTATTTATATAAGTTCTCAATATGAACTTATATAAACCATTCCTACTTACCTCTTAGATTACTATTATACTGCATTAAAATGAAGGAACTCCTTTTCTTTAACATAAAAATGAATTAGAAAAGATAATAAAATTAGGAGGATTACGATGCCCCAGCTTGATTCATTACATCCCATAGTAGAAAAAATAATCACCAATATTGAAAAATTAATGGTCGGAAAACGAAAAGAAACACTCTTAGCTTTGACAGCTCTTTTAGCTGAAGGTCATGTACTATTAGAAGATGTTCCCGGTGTCGGGAAAACAATGCTAGTACGTGCTCTTTCTAAATCCATTGATGCCGATTACAAGCGTATTCAATTCACACCTGATTTACTGCCGTCAGATGTAACAGGTGTTTCTATTTATAATCCAAAAGAACTCCAATTTGAGTTCAAGCCTGGACCGATTATGGGGAATTTTGTACTTGCTGATGAAATTAATCGTACATCTCCAAAGACACAATCTTCCTTACTTGAAAGTATGGAAGAAGGCACTATCACAATAGATGGCATTACAAGATCGTTACCAAAACCTTTCTTTGTAATGGCTACACAAAATCCGGTCGAATATGAGGGAACATATCCTTTACCAGAAGCTCAGCTCGATCGTTTCTTGTTGAAGCTAAGAATGGGATATCCTACACCAGAAGAAGAATTTGAAATTTTAAACCGGATGGAAAAAACAAACCCACTCTCCCATTTACAAGCTATTACAACAATCAAAGAATTACTTTATTTACAACAAAGCGTACGGGAAGTAAGCATGGACAAAGCAATCAAGCATTACATTGTAAAGCTTGTTAGTCAGACTCGTTCTTATAGTTCTATACAGCTAGGTGCAAGTCCACGCGGCTCAATCGCTTTAATGAAAGCTTCACAAGCTTATGCATTCATCCATGGCAGAAATTATGTTATTCCAGACGATGTTAAATTTTTAGCTCCTTACGTTTTAGCTCACAGACTCATTCTAAAAATGGAAGCAAGATTTGAAGGAATAACAGGAGAACAAGTTATCGCCAAAATCGTTGCACGAACTACCGTGCCGACTCAAAGGACGAAAAACCTTTGATGAAACGACTACTACGAGCACTATATCACGTTACGAAGTTATTGCTAATACCTTTATGCCTAGTCTTAACATTTGTGTACGCTATGCTTCAAGGAGGATTTGTAAGTTGGTTTTTGTTTTACAGTACGATTCCTATTGGTCTTTATTCACTACTACTTCCCTTCTACGCTTTACGAGACGCTGAAGTAAAACGAATAACAAACCAAAATGAATATGCAGCAGGAGAACAATTTTTAAGCACTATTACAATAAAAAGAAGATTTCCTTTTCCCTTACTTTATTTAATTATAGAAGATGAACTGCCATCACAATTTACAAATTTTAGACAAACGAAGGTGAATAAGGTAATACTCTTTCCAGGATTGAAACGAAATATTTCGTTTCAATATGCAATTGACACAATCCCTAGAGGAGAGCACACTTTTTCAAGCGTACGTGTCAAAACTGGTGATCTATTCGGAATGATGGAGAAAGAAGTAACTTTTTCAGTTCTAGATACATTTTTAGTCTATCCCCAGTATGTAGCTATAACGTATCGACAATTGGAAAATCATTTCGAACAAGGAGCGCTTTCAGCAAATATAAATTTAGCAAAGGACTCTACAATTTCTGTCGGTGTCAGAGAATATAAGCCTGGTGATCGCTTTTCATGGATTGATTGGAAAGCAACTGCACGAACAAACAACATTATGACGAAAGAGTTTGAACAACAGCGCAGCCATAATATCATGATATTTATGGACAGAACTGAGTCCCCTCTATTCGAATCAGTCGTAACATTTTCCGCCTCTATTGTAAGGGCTGTCTTGAAGCAAAATTCACCAGCGTCATTCGTGTCTGTCGGAAAAGAACGAACTTTTTTCCCTTTAGACAATGGAGATAGTCAGTTACAACAAATCTTTTGTCATTTAGCGAAAGTACAAGCAGACAGTGTATTCCCGCTCTCCCGGAGTGTAGAAATGGAATTAAGAAAAATTTATGAGCCCGTAACGATTATACTCGTAACAAGCGATCTTTCTCCCGATATTCAAAAGACGGCTGACTTTGCTGCTATAAAAAACAGAAAATTAATGGTGTTTGTCGTGAAAGAAAAAGCAAATCAACTCTCACATCGAGAACTAAGTATTCTAGAAACTCTACAAAAACGAAAAATATTTGTAAATGTGGTTTATGGGAACCGGTATACAAACGTGTTTTTTGAGGTGAGCAAATGATAACATTACGAACAAAATACAAATGGGATATGAGCAGATTCTTCATGCATGTATGTGCACTTCTACTTTTACTAGAATGGCTAAGACCCCTTATAGGTATTACAAACGTAGGTAGATTAGATATTTTTGTAATATTTATAGGGATTTGCTTCACTCTCTCTTTTTTTCAAACAAGGTGGCAGATTCCAATAAAGATCGTCACGATCTTATTCATCATTCATTTCCTGTATTATAAAAATGCTTTTATAAATCCATCTTGGCTAACAAAATTTTTTGCTGATATTTCTCGAAATTCCTCTCTGTTTTTCCAGGGGGATTTGCTAGATATTTCTCCAGTTTTTCCAACATTATTATTTTTTCTATCATTTTGGTTTTTGAGTTCTTTCAGCTCTTTTTGGGTTATTCATAAAAAACGTGGGTTGTTATTTCTTGCATTGACTATTATTTATATCACAACTTTTCATAACTTACATTTATACAATGCAAACTACGCTATTATTCGTACTGTTGTCATCGGCTTTTTTATACTTAGTCTTCTTCAAATAGAACGAATAAAAAAGATGGAACACTTACAAAATTATGCTGGAGCAATCTCAAAATTACTTAGACCTCTTACAATATTTATTGTATTGTCAGCAACCATCGCATACTTTGCTCCAAAATTTGGCCCTCAATGGCCAAACCCAATGGATTTTTTGAAATTCAACACATCTGAAGCAAGTAAAGAACAAGAAGTTTCTAAAATTGGATATGGTTTATATGACTCGCAATTAGGTGGCCCTTTTAAGGCCGATAATACAATTGTTTTTACAGCACAAACGCAAAACAAACAATATTGGAGAGTAGAAACAAAAGATTTTTATACAGGAAAAGGTTGGGATCTTTCTGAAAATCGAAAAAAAGTTTCTTTTAAAAATAAAAACGACGTCGTGAGCTGGTACGAACCAAATACAAAAACGGAGATAACTGAGGCAACAATCACCATGCAAAAAAGTTATCCTCACCTTACCTATCCAGCAGGATTAGTATCAGTTGAGGCTTCTTCTGATGTATCATACAGCGTTGACCCATTTTCAGAAAAAATCTATACGATGCAAGGAGACTCTTCTACTACTTTAAATTCGTATAAAGTAACATATGAGATTCCGGAGTTTTCCATAGAAAATTTGAAATCTGTAAAAACGAATGAAGGTCATGAAACAAGTCCTTATTTCATGACAAAGTACACACAACTTCCCGAATCATTACCGCAGCGAGTAAGAGACTTAGCTGTTAATCTTACAAATGATAAAGGCAACCGATATGACAAAGTATTAGCTATTGAAAATTACTTCACAGACAATTCTTTTGTATACGAAACAATGAATGTCTTATACCCTGCCAAAAACCAAGACTATGTAGATCAATTCCTTTTCGATACAAAAAGCGGCTACTGTAATAATTTTTCGACGTCTATGATCGTGTTACTTCGTTCTGCCGGGATTCCCGCTCGCTGGGTAAAAGGCTATACAGAAGGAACTCTGGAGAATACACTTGCTAGTACAGAAGGTGAGAATGTTTATACAATCGCGAACAATAACGCACACTCTTGGGTCGAAGTATATTTCCCAGGATACGGATGGATTCCATTCGAACCAACAAAAGGATTTACCAATCCCTATAATTTCACAAATAATACTCCTGCTTCTACTTCACAAAATAACGAAGTAAATAATTCTAATAACGAGCCAATACACCAACGGAACAATGAAGCAAAGCTCAAAAGTTTAATAGAAAATACAGAAGAAGCCTCTACTAAAAAGATCACAAATTCCAAAAATGATTTTTCTTGGTGGTACGTATTCCTCTCTACGATACCGATTAGTATCATCGGATACATTCTCTTCACCACTAGAATGAAATGGATTACATTTTTTATTATTCTTTTCTATAAATACCGAAAAGATGATGCTGTTTATCAAAAAGCTTACGGTGCACTTTTAAAACAATTTGCGAGAATCGGCATACCACGGGGTGAAAGTCAAACATTCCGAGAATACGCTCTCCACATCGATACACTTTACAATTCGACCGATATGCAACAACTTACTTTCAGTTATGAGAACGCTATGTATCAAAAGGAACAGGCCGCAGCCGAATGGAAGACATCCGTACACTTATGGGAAGTGCTTATGAAAAAAGCAGCTTCTCTGCCTAAATCAAACGACTACGATAGAGTGATTTAATCTTGATAATGTGAGTTTAAAGAAAACACCTCAAAGAGCTACTTTGTTCTTTGAGGTGTTTTTTAGTAAACATAATAAAAGATAGCTAACTCCTAATTATTCCCCAAGCACCTTCTCAATCTCAACCTCTAAATCCACCGGCTTCGTCTGCGGCGCAAAACGTCCTACTACTTTCCCGTCTTTTCCGATTAGAAACTTAGTAAAGTTCCATTTTACTGCTTTCATACCGAGTAAACCTGGTGCTTGCTCTGTCATGTATGTATACAGAGGATGAGCTTTATCACCTTTCACATCAACCTTTGCAAACATCGGGAAGTTTACACCGAAGTTCAACTCACAAAAACTAGTAATATCCGCTTCTGTACCTGGTTCTTGTCCTCCGAATTGGTTACAAGGGAAACCGAGTATTTCTAGTCCTTGATCTTTATATTTATCATATACTTCCTGTAACCCTTTATATTGTGGTGTAAATCCACATTTACTAGCTACATTTACAATAAGAAGTGCTTTTCCTTCGTAATCTTTTAACGATTTTTCTTCTCCTGTTATTGTTTTAGCTGAAAAATCATAAACTGTCATTGTTCCTATCCCTCTCTTCACTATCATTCTATGTTTATACTATACTACATTCGTGAATATACAGCTCTTATTACGTACTCACATACCGGAATGATAGCGCTTTATTTTTGTTCGAAAATTCGACACAATATACTAGACTTTTATGATGGAAAGTTTTACAATTAATTTGTGAACAAAATGTGACAGTTTATATTTCCATTATAATAGAAAAGGATGGTGTTCATTATGAAAACTGCACAACATGAAACGATTTCAAATCGCGAGTTTTATTTCGTACTATATATGATGTTATTGTATGTTATTGGCTGGGTAATCGATGTAAATGGTTTATTTTTAAGCTCCTACTTTAATTTAGCAGGAGAAATTATGCTTCCGATCGTTGGCGGCATTGTTGGACTGTTCGTTATGTCTATCAATAAAGAACAAACGAAATAACTACATTACAAAAGGGCAGAAGACGAGCTTTCGTTTTCTGTCTTTTTCTATTTTTAGCGTATAATAGATACATACCGTATATAAGGAGTGGTAAGTATGAAAAAAGTAGAACAACTATCTTCTCATCTATATCTTATTGATGATTATGACTTACAACATGATGAACGCACAGGTACATACGTTTTATTAGGTGACGATATTACTTTAATTGAAACTTGTGCGGCCCCTTCTCTTCCCTATATTTTAGACGGCTTACAGCAATTACATATTAATTTAAATGATGTAAAAAACATTATCGTTACACATGTTCATTTAGATCACGCCGGGGCTGCTGGTTTAATGATGGAAAAATGTCCAAACGCTACTTTATATGTGCATTCTCGCGGTGCTCGTCATATGATTGATCCAACAAAACTAATTCTTGGCGCAAAAGCTGTGTACAAAGAAGATTTTGATAAACTTTTTGATCCAATTCTTCCAATTGAAGAAGAACGTGTTCATATTGTACAAAATGGTGATACATTAAAAATTGAAGAAGACCGTACACTCACATTTTATGATACACCGGGACATGCGAAGCACCATATTAGCATTCACGATTCATTAACAAACGGCATTTTTACTGGCGATACAATAGGAATTTATTATAGAGAACTCGCAGACCTTGATGTAGAACTATATCTACCATCAACGTCTCCTTCACAATTCCAGCCAGATGCGATGATTGCTTCTAAAAATCATATTCAAAGTATGAATGTAGATACTATTTATTTCGGTCATTACGGCGCATCATCCAATGTTACAGAAGTATATAACCAACTTGAACATTGGTTACCTGTTTTCGTTCATACTGGTAAAGAGGTCTTTGAAAAGTATAATGATTTCGATGAGGCTACTAAAGCATTACAAACTTTATTAATGGATAAAATCTCTTCTCATCTTACAAAGTTAAATGTTCCATCCAATCATTCTGTTTATAACATTTTACATCTAGATATAGAAATTAGCGCGATGGGCATTATAGATTATTTCACGAAGCAAGAAAAAGCAAACTCCACTATTAAATAACCGTAAAAGAAGAGATATACAACAGTAGTTATTGTATATCTCTTCTTTTTTTGAATATATTTTGAGTAAAGGATGGTGGAATGTAATGCAAAAAGTGATGCTATATCTCTGCTTCACCTTATTTATCGTCTTATTATTATTTGTCGGAGTGAAAATTCAATTTTATTTAGATACAGACGCGCAGGTGAACTTTAACGTTTATCCAAGATTATTCTACTTTACACTCTTCCCTCTTATAGTTGGCATTTTATTACGATTCCTTCAATCCATTAATCGCGAAACGAGTAAACAAAACTGGCGCTTTCAACCGGATAAATTTATCGCGATTACGTTGCCGACGCTATTCATTTCCTTTTCTCCAGCTCTACTCTTTTCACCAGTTGGTGCATACCTACCTTATTTAGCTAATATTATTCTTATAAATACAACTTTTGTTACGATAATAAGTTTAATAGCTGGCTATTCTCTTTTAGATTGTTTTATACAAAAAGACAAAGAGAATAGTAAGGAATATAACTAAGTGATTTCCCACTTTCACTTTATTAAGCAAATCAAGATAATTCTGCCCTGACATGTATGCAAAAGAACCTAATGTTCAATTTTTAAGTTTTGTTGGTTATGATAGTTTATTTATAAGTGTCATACTCCTTGTAAGAGTTGCTATACATGCGGTAAGGAAATTTAAGTAATAACAAAACGAGTATGAAATCGCATAGATTTTATACTCGTTTTTTATTGTTCATATATTTAATTGGTAATAGGAAATTTATGTTAAACTAAAGAAAGTCGCGCACTAAATCAAAATACATTTCAAACAAGGGAGACTTATTATGAAATTAGGGACTTTCTCGTTTCTAACGTTTATCACAAGTATATGTTCTTTCTTTATTTTAAGAGGACCTAATGCAAATTTAACATTAATTATTGTGCTTCTAAGTATTCTTTCATTACTCGGTATTATTTTTGCGATCGCATCAAAGAATTGGCTATTTAAAATAGTTGGTACGACATTAAATGGAGTCATAATAATATTTGTATATTTCTTATTGCTAGCAAAAGGAATAGGTGGTTAATATATTTACGTTTCAATAAGAAAAGCTCACAGCTTAAGCTATGAGCTTTTTTACTTATCTCACCTTTTCATCTACATACTCCATAAACTGTTCTGCTTTAATAAATCTTTCTTTATACGCTTCAGGTACTTCTTCTACTGTTATCCCACCACTCGATTTCGCTTTTACTAATACAGTTTGATATGACATTAACGCTTCCATATATCGTTCATACTCTTCTGAAGTTAATACTTCTTTACTAGATTTATGGCCATTTAATTTATCAAAATACGGCTGAAGTTCCATTTCTACCTTTTTCATTTCCTCTTTTTTAGCTGGTGATAATTGATCATAATCAATATTACCGTTCGAATCCCCGTACTCAAGCTTTGCATTTGTTAATTTCTTTAGTTCTTTTGTAAACTCTTCATATTCCTTCGCACCCATTTCGTCTTTCGCTTGTGATAACTTTACATTAAAACGCATGTATCCTTCTAATGTTATAGCTCCGGCATGTTTTTTTAAGTTCTCAAAAGATCCGTATATACCATCCGCCATAATAGATTGGTAAGCAAAACCAGTCGTTGGGATTAAAAATGCGGCTGCAAGCACTCCTGCGATAAGGCGCTTCTTCCTTTTACTTCCCCCGCTCTTCATTTTTATTTGAACAATTACTTTTTCTTTTAACTCCGGCGGGGCAATAATCCCCTTCGCTTCTTCTTGTATAGATTCTCTAACTCTACAATCTAAACTCATTTCACATTCCCTACCTCTCCTAAAAAGATTTCTTCTACTTGCTCTTTTTGACGTAGTTTCTTTAATGCCGCATGAATTCTAGACTTCACTGTACCGATTGGAATATGTAATATTTGTGCTACTTCTTCTTGAGAGTAATCGTGTAAGTATCTTAAGATAATAACTTGTTTCAATTTATACGGTAACTTATGAATGAGTTCGATTAATTTTTGATTTGATATTTTACTTACAACATCGCTAGAAAAATCAATTTGTACTGGTTTTCTTTGCTCTTCTGCTTTTTTTACAATTCGTAGTCGCATCCACCTCTTCCTTCTATAAGAATGAATTTGTTTAATCGCAAGTCCAATTAGCCAAGGTCTAAATGGCTTCTCGCTATCATATTTACGAAGCGATTCATATAGCTTGTATGTATATTTCTTGAACGACATCATCTACATCTGCTTTGTCTTCTATTAAAAAATGTGCTGTCTTATATATTTCTTGAATTGTTTTATCATACAATTCGCTATATGCTTCTTTATTGCCTGATAAAGTTAATTGGATTAAATCTGAATACACTGTTTCACCCTTCATGTACCATCCCTCCTTTGTCCTACACTATATATTGGCAAGTAATTGATATTTCGTTCGATTTTTTCAAAAAGTTTTTTATATACATTAATACAATGATCCAATGACTTCATAAGCTTCACTTATAACCTTGCATAACAATTATATAATTTTCCAATTTCTAATAAAGATTTAAAATAATATATATATTCAAATTTAGGAGGATGCATATGAAAGCTATCGTTGTAACTTCGTTCGGTGGTCCTGAAGTGATGAAATATACAGACGTGGAGATGCCGGCTATTTCAGACAATCAAGTTTTAATTCGTGTTGTTGCTACTAGTGTTAATTTCGCCGATATTAAATCACGCTATGGCAAAAAAGGAAACAAAGCATTACCTTTTATTCCAGGTATAGATGTAGCTGGTATTGTAGAACATGTAGGTTCTCAAGTGAAAAATATTCATTCTGGACAACGTGTCATCGCTTTCCCTCAAAACGGATCTTACGCAGAATACGTTGTCGCAAACGAAAATCTTACTTTCGTTTTACCTGATGAAGTCGATTTTCAAGCTGCAGCTGCCTGCCCTATCGTATCTTTTACAAGCTACAATTTACTTGCAAATGTTGCAAGACTACAAAAAGATGAAACAGTTCTAATCCATGCAGCTGCTGGTGGAATTGGTACTACAGCGATTCAACTTGCAAAACTATTAGGCGCTAAAAAAGTTATCGGTACTGTTGGAAGTGAAGCGAAAAGAAAAATCGCTTTTGATGCAGGAGCCGATTATGTTATTTGTCATCAAGATGAAGATTTTGTAGAGAGGGTAAATCAGCTTACAAACGGAGAAGGCGTTAATATTATTTTAGATTCTATTTCTGGTACTGTGTCCGAAAGAAGTTTAGAATGCCTTGCTTATTACGGTCGTCTCGTCCATTTCGGCAATGCTAGCGGAGAAGTTGGTAGTTTTCAAACGAAAGATTTACACGCAAGTTGCCGTTCTATACTCGGTTTCAGCTTTGGCACTACACGGAAAAAACGTCCTGAATTGCTTCAAGAAACTGCGAATCAAGTTTTCCGTTATTTACGCGATGGAAGTTTACAAATTAAAGCTACGAAATCTTTTCCTCTTCAAGATGCAGGGAAAGCACATGAATGGGTCGAAAGTAGACAAAGTACAGGGAAAGTAATACTCCACGTTCAGACAGCTCCCTAAAATGAATACATGAAATAGAGGTGTTATTCATGGGATCACGAATTATGCATATCATTATCGCGAGCGGTATTGCAGAGAAACTATCTATTCAAGATAAAACTTCTTTCTTACTTGGTGGTGTAGCTCCTGATGCTGTTCATTCAAAAAAAGAAAAAGGAACTTCACATTTTTACGCTGGTACAACGAAGAACTATACGAGAAGAATAGATTATGATTCATTTATTCATAAATACGAAGATCATATGGATTCCCCTTATATTTTAGGTTATTATACCCACCTCATTGCCGATGATAATTGGCTAAGCGGCTTTTTTCTACCTTGGCTTAAAAACAGAATAGAAAACGACGAAACTATCGCACCTATGTACTATAACGATTTTAAATTATTGAACGCACAATTGTTGCATCATTACGATAAAGAACAGCAGCTCTTCGCCCTACTTAATCAAGAGGCTAACATTGTGAATATAGAGGAGATTTCTAGAAAGAATGTTTTAGCTTTTCGGCAATATATTTTTGAAGATATGCTATATCCTGAGCAACACTTGCACGAAAACTTACAAGTGTTTTCATTTGATCAAATCGTTGGTTATATTGAGACTGCTATTGAAAAAGGAACATTTTTTATAGAACAACTCGCTAATAAAAAATTCACTTCAAATATTTAATCCCCCTCATTATTTACAAGGGGGATTTTCACATAACAATACAATTATTTTTTCTGTTCCATTACTGCAAAGTAATTCCCTTCACTATCAGCAAAGTTAAACACTTTACCAGAAGGCATAGTTACCATTTCTCCAACAGTAACATTTTTATTTGTTAGCTCTTTATATAATTGATCAAGATTTTCTGAGAAGAACATTAAGGACGGTGTACCAAGATTTAATTCTGGGCTCATGTTCGAAATAACTTCTTTATTATGTAGTATAATACTCGTTTCTGCACCCTTAGTCGGAGCGATTTCAATCCATCTCATTCCTTGCTTGTTATCTTCCTCTGCAATTACATGAAATCCTACTTTTTCCGTCCAAAAATTTACTGCCTCATCTTGATTATTTACGTATAACATAATTTGTCCAACTTTATGGATCATTTGTTTTCCCCCTAATGGTTTTTATATTCTATGTAGGTTTCTACAAGTGCTATTGTTATTCCTTTTGAGTTTATATGTACCTCTTCACAAAATTTATCGACTGATTCATCCCGTCAAGTTCGTTAAAATAATCATTTCTTTCAATCATGTAATAACCGTCGAATCCGATTTCATCTAATGCCTTGAAGAATATATTGAAATCTACTTCACCGTTTCCTGCTGCGACTTCTATATACTTACTTGAACTATCGCTTTTCAATTCTTTACAGTCTTTAATATGCGTTTGTACTATATAATCTTTTAATAGGAATAAACTTTCTATCGGATTTTCATTTACATCACTTATTAAATTCGCTGGGTCAAAGTTAACTGCTAGTCCTTTTGAGTTTATATTTTCTAAAAATCTTTTTAACACTATTGCTTTTTCAGATCCCGTCTCAATAGCAAAGACTTCCCCTAATTTTAATGATAAATCCCCTATCTCATAACAAGCCCTTTGCATCTTTTCATATCGCTCGCTCTTTTCAACATCTGGAATCTTTCCAATGTGAGCCGTTATTATGTTTGCTCCTAATTCTAATCCCTTATCAGCAACACGTTTCAACTGCTCTATTACACTTTCATCTTCCGCCCCTACAATTCCACTTTCTCCAAAACTAATTGCTAATGATGGGACTTTAATCCCATTAAAAGATAAGCTATCCTTTAAAGTAATCCATTCTAACTTTGAAATATTAGCTAAATTGAAATTCTCATTCATAGCATATAGTTGAATATATTCTAAATCCCATTCTCTCGCCTTTCTTATTCCTTCGTTTACTTCAATATGTTTCGTATTTAAAAACATTCCTAATTTCCTAGCCATACATGTACCTTCTTTTTATTATTTCGTATCATGTTAATATTTGACTCTTTTTATGTTACTTCCTTGTACAAACTAAACTAGAAATGCTACACCTTTATCAATATTCCCTGTAGAATCGTTAATATTTTTAAAGTTACGATAGATGAAATTTTAATAGTCGTTAATAAAATTCCATCTATTATTCCACAAAAAAAGACGTAACTACGCATAGTTACGTCTTCCCAATTATTTATCTAGGCTTTTTCTTACCAGTAAAAGCTGGTTTCTTTTTCTTTGGTGCTGGTGGTTTCGATTCTACAAATGTTCCTTTGAACATTTCTTGTTTCGTAAACACGATACCTAATTTTTTCGCAAATTGAAGTAATTTACGCTCTTCTTGTTCTGTTACAAGAGAAACAACTGTTCCTTCTTTACCCATACGTCCAGTACGTCCTGAGCGGTGAATATATTGGTCTACTGTGTCTGGTAACTCTAAGTGGATTACGTGTGTTAAATCATCGATATCTAATCCACGTGCTGCAATATCAGTAGCAAGTAATATTTCTAATTTCCCGCTACGGAACGCGCGCATCGTTACTTCACGCTCTTGTTTGCTTGCCTCTGCATGAAGTGCTGCTGCTTTCATTTTACGGAACTTCAGTTTTTGAGTAATTTCATCTAAACGGAATGGATCATTTAAGAAGGCAACTGCTTTTACATTTCCCATATGCATAACTCTTCTAATATAATCATTTTTTTCACGACGCTCACAAACGATATACGTATGTTCAACTAGGCTCTGTGCCTCTGAACGTGTTACACGTACTAATTGTGGTTCAACTGTCAAATCACGTGCCGCATCTTCTGCAGCTTTTGTTATTGTCGCCGAGCAGAACACTAATTGACGATCGCGCATCGTTGATTTAATTACATCAAGTACAGCACCCATCATCTTTTGTTTTACAATTTGATCAAACTCATCAAATACAATCGTTTTCACTTCATGCATCTTTAATTTTTTCATGCGAATCAACTCTAAAATACGTCCTGGTGAACCGACAATAACTCTCGGATGTTTCTTTAATTTTTCAACTTGGCGCTTAATATCCGCACCACCAATTAAAGACGCACCTGAAATATCCGTTCCTGCTGTAAACTTTTGAACCTCTTCATGAATTTGCATAACAAGTTCACGAGTTGGCGCTAAAATTACAACTTGAGGTTGTTTAACTTCAGGATTAATTTTATGTAAAAGTGGTAATAAGTACGCTAATGTTTTTCCTGTTCCAGTTGGAGATTCAGCAATAACGTCTTGTCCTTCTAAAATAGTTGGAATCGCTTGTTTTTGAATTTCAGTAAATTCTTTAAAACCAGCCTTTTCCCAAGCTTGTTGTAAAAATGGTTGCATATCTTTTATCATTTGTTTTTCTCCTTTATCTCTATTTTTGAAGAAAATGTTGTATTGTTCGCACCGTTTCTATCATGTGTGAAATAACAGCTATTAAATCATCAACATGGTCTTCTGTAATCGATTTTTGAAATAGAACCTCTACCTTATTATGATATGAAATCGCTTGCTTATTATATTCGTATGAAATTTTTTGCGTAATCATTCGCTCTTTTCCCCATATAGAATGCAATAAAGTTTCAATTTCTTCGCATCCTATCTCTGGTTGCTCCATTTCGAACGAGAATTCCAGCTTCATTTCACAACCTGGTATAAACTGAGGTACTTCTAATATTTCACCTGATAAATTCTTTGCATCAACAGATAGTGAAAATGTCGCCTCTACCATCGTTTTAAATGTTTCTGTTAGTTGAAATGAAATACTATACATACGACTTAATGAAGCAAGGTCCATCACATCTTTTCGATCCGTTACGAGAATATCACCGTGTAAATCGAAATCATAGACAGCTCCTTCCACAATTACCTTTAAATTTTCAAAAGCAGTTGGATCAAACATAATTTCCTCCAAAAAACAGGCGCCTTTCGATGGAAAGGCGCCACTTGATGTATATATAGTTTACAGATAAACGAGATGAATTACAACCTTTTAGAATAAACCTACTGCTTTTCCATCTTCATTTACATCCATTTGCAGCGCAGCTGGCTGTTTTGGAAGGCCTGGCATTGTTAACATTGTTCCTGTTAACGCAACGATAAACCCTGCACCGATAGATGGTTTTAATTCACGAATTGTAACGATAAAGTCAGATGGGCGACCTAATTTTGTTGCATCATCTGAAAGAGAGTATTGTGTTTTCGCCATACAAATCGGTAGGTTACTCCAACCTTCTCCCTCATATTGAGCTAATTGCTTACGTGCTTTCGGAGCAAATTCAATATCTTTTGCGCCGTACACTTTTTGAGCAATTGTACGAATTTTTTCTTCTAATGGTAATTCTAATTCATAAAGTGGTGCGTAGTTGTTTTCACCTTTTTCAATTTCTTTTAACACTTTCTCAGCAAGGTCAACTCCGCCTTGGCCACCTTTCTCCCAAACTTCTGTTAAGGATACTGCATAGCCACGCTCATTGCACCATTCTTGTAAGTATGCAACTTCTGCATCTGTATCAGTAATGAATTTGTTAATGGCAATTACGAAAGGAACACCGAAGCTTTGAATTGTTTCAACATGCTTCTGTAAGTTCTCCATACCTTTTGCTAACGCATCTACATTTTCTTCTTTTAATTGATCTCTCGCCACACCACCGTGCATTTTAAGCGCACGAATAGTCGCAACAATAACTACCGCTTCTGGTTTAATACCAGCTGCACGTGCTTTAATATCTAAAAACTTCTCGGCACCTAAATCTGCACCGAATCCAGCTTCTGTAATAACATAATCACCTAATTTTGCTGCCATTGTCGTAGCGATAACGCTGTTACAACCGTGAGCGATATTCGCAAATGGTCCGCCATGAATGATAGCTGGTGTATTTTCTAATGTTTGTACTAAGTTCGGTTTTAATGCATCTTTTAATAGAAGTGTTAACGCTCCTTCTACTCCTAAATCTTTAACTGTTACAGGTTGATTTGAAAAATTATAAGCGACAACAATGCGAGATAGACGTGATTTTAAATCTTGAATATCTGTTGCAAGGCAGAATACGGCCATAATTTCAGATGCTACTGTAATATCAAAACCATCTTCACGTGGTACACCTTGAACCGGTCCACCAAGGCCAATTACTACGTTACGAAGGGCACGATCATTTAAGTCAACACAGCGTTTCCAAACGATTTTACGCGTATCAATTCCAAGTGTGTTTCCTTGTTGGATATGATTATCAATGAACGCCGCTAATGCGTTATTGGCAGTTGTAATCGCATGAATATCTCCAGTAAAGTGAAGGTTAATATCTTCCATTGGTACTACTTGAGAATAACCGCCACCTGCTGCTCCGCCTTTTAATCCCATTGTTGGTCCAAGAGATGGTTCGCGAAGTGCAATTACTGTTTTCTTACCAATTTTATTAAAAGCTTGACCTAAACCAACTGTTACTGTTGATTTACCTTCTCCTGCTGGAGTTGGGTTAATCGCTGTTACTAAAACAACTTTACCGTCTTTCTCATCTTGTAAACGCTTAAAAATATCAAGAGATAACTTGCCTTTATAATGTCCGTATGGCTCTAGTTCTTCTTCTAAAATATTTAAATTAGCTGCAATTTCTTGAATCTTCTTCATACTTGCTTCTTGTGCGATTTCAATATCAGATTTAACTGTTGTAGTAGTTGTCATATACCCTAGTCCCCCTTTAATTGATTCTGATGATATTGTATCAGTTTTTTGTATTTTCTGCACTTATTTACCTCCTAAAACCCTTCAATTTTGTTATACGTTTTTTAACATAAATACCCATAAAAATGTTAACGCTTGTTGTAACTCTGTAGGTAGCTGACCTAACATCTTCTCATTTACTCCGCGCTTATATACGCCGGTACCATCTACAACTTCAAATCCTTGTTCTTTTGCTAACTGTTCAAATTCCCAAGGCATCATCGTATTGCAAACAACGTCTTTGCCATATAGGCGCGGATAACTGTTCTCTCTCGGTTTTGCTGTCGGTCCTAAAATTGCAATACATGCGTATCCATCTTTCTTTAAAACACGCTTTATTTCATTTAATGCTCGCAACGGCTCCTCGGTCCATTCTAAAGAATTAATTGCCATAATTGCTTCAAATTTCTCATTTTCAAATGGTAATGAAGAAAGATCACCTTTTATAAAAGATAAGTTTGGGTCTTCTCCGCGCTCCTTACCCTTTTGAATCATAACTTCCGATAAGTCCACCCCAACCGCTTTGTAGCCAGTAAGACTTAATTTATATGTACCATACCCATCACCACAGCCAACATCTAACACTTGTACTTCCTTTTCCACGTACTGCTCAAAAAATGGAATGATTGTACTCCTGCTCCCGCTATCCCACATTTCTTGACTATTTTGATTCCAAAACTCTGCATTGTTATCCCATTTTTTCTCTGCCGATTCATGCCAATTAAACTTCGCCATACATTCCCCTACCTTCACGTATTATCATTCATTTCATTCTACATCATGTTCCAAAATCCCTGTTTATCTTCATAAGGAGATAAAGTGAAACTTTAATCAGTGGGGGTGTTTGTTCGTCCCCCACTGATTATTATTTGAACCAATCGGGCTTTTACTGGCAGCCCGACTCCCATCTAACTTCTTTGCTCCAGCCGAATTTTGAGGTGGGGGTCTTACTGCACAGCAAATAGCGGGATAAACAGGATAACAACGGAATCTATTTTCTCCAATTTTTGCTTTACTTGGGTTTAACTCATACTCATGTTCTGCTCCTTATGAAAGATACTATAGATACACCCAATTGAAAGAGAGGGATGTACATGCGAAGAAAGAGAAATCATCATTTTAAAAGTGGTGAAAAAAACGAAGAGTATGCAGCTGAAATATCTCCGGCTGGTATTCCGATTAGACATGAGCGCAAAGAAATTGCAAATGAAATAGAAGGTACAAATACCGGTGCAATGATCGGCTATGTCGCATTATTTCTTTCGTTATTCTCCATTGCTTTTTATCCTGTTACACTCGGCTCCCTTGCTATTTTAGTTGGCTTATTAGCTGTCAATTTTGGAGCGAGAACACTCGGATATACCGCAATTGGTTTTGGTAGTTTTTCTGTTTTATTTACTTTACTCTATCCGCTTGCTTTGTCAGCGTTTTAAAAAAAACACACCAAGTTATACTTGGTGTGTTCATTCGTGATACAACATAATATGACCGCATCCACAACAATGCTTCGCTGTAATTTCTTGAAAAACTGGATAATTTTCTTCATCTCTATGCTCAATAAACACCTTTTCAAATCGGTACATGTTTGGCGCATATGCCCAATCTTGTTTCGTACGTGCATATAATGTTGAAGAAAAAAACTCCTCACCACCACAAACGATACATCCCTTCTTCATCAATACCCCTCCTATGCTTGTCTTACTTCATCTATATGAACATAAGCATAAAAAAAAGACCTTCTATTACTAGAAAGTCTTCTCTGAAACAAAAAGAAATGTACCGAATATACCTACTCCGCTATATTCTTTCGTAACACCAGCTTCTGTTTTATACGTTTGCTTTACAGTCATAAAGAAAACACCATTTCGTGCATCAATACTTTCAAACTGTAATTTCTCTTTTTTTTCATCTACATTTTGCGTGCATTCAAAACTACTCTCGTCACATTTCAATGCATACTTATCCTCTAAATACAATTTAAAATCTGATTCTTTCGGACAAGTTATAAGTAATATTGCCACGAGAATAATACTTACAATACCCACAATTGTATAATATTTCTTCATTTGTTCTCCTTTCAAAAGACAAGAAAACTTGACTTCATGCGCCAAGTTTTCTTAGTCTACAACCCATTGCCACTCTTGTTCTTTCTTATCAAAAATGAGCCAACCCGTTTCTGTTGCTTCCGCTTTCAATTCATCGATATTATCTAGTACCTCATCCGTACTTTCGAATGATCCTACTACATATACCGGAATTTCAAGACCTCTTCTCGACTCAATTTTCCCCGCTAAATCAATGTATAATCCATCTTCCATTAACGGCATAAGCCCAAGGATAACTTCCTTTGAAATTGCTGGGAAAATTTTTGATTTTTGGAAGAAAGTAAAACGTTTCTTTCCAAACGAACCGAGTTTATATGGAATCACTTTACTTAGCATTCCTACAAAATCACCGATTCTACGGTAATACACTTTGTTGTACCAACCGTCATCATGTGAAAAATAAACGAATCTATTCTTCAACAATGGGAAGAACGTTCTTCCAAGTGGTTCTTTTTTGTGAGCCAAATATAATAATTCTGCAATTTCTTTTGGCTCTAACTCATCTAAATCGCTTGCATCATCGAAATCTACCCAACAAAATTCATCAAATTCATCAATCTCTGCTTGAATGAGTTTATGTATGTTTTCTTCCTCAACATATTCAAATAAAGTATGATAATGAAAATCTGTCCACTCAAAATTATGCTTTAAAAGCAATACTTGATGAAGCGGTGAAGGGATGTTACTTGCAAACTCTTTAAACGTAATTCCAGATGTAATAAAACAATGACCCCGACGATTACCATTAATATATATCATATTGTTTACTTGGTCAGATCCTCCAGACAAAGCACCTAGCCACCTTCGTTTTATATGTTTCAATTCTATAGCATATTTTAACATGAAAAATTTTAGAAACATAGAAAAAACTTCAAAAACTATTTACAATTTCATGTGTTTTATTACATACTGATTACAAGAAAAAACGCCTGCTTATGAGCAGGCGTTTTTAAAGGATTTCATCTGGGTTTTGAGGGTGATAATTTCCCTCGTTCTTTTCATCTGTTTGGAACATCGATTGAATTTTATCAATTGTTTGTGGAGCTAATTCAATTATTTTTTCTGCTAAATGTGTCGCATTTTGTAGATGAAGAATATTTACTCCATCTTTATTCACTACAAGAAATGCTACTGGTGTAATAGAAACACCACCCGCGCTACCGCCACCAAATGCAGGGTTACCGTTCGCTCTTTGTCCATCATTCGTTTGGAAATCAGAACCTCCTGCTCCAAAACCGAACGCTACTTTAGAAACCGTTAACACCACACCACCGTCAGCCGTTTGAACAGGCTCTCCAACAATCGTATTTACATCAACCATTTCTTTTAAATTTTCCATTGCTGCTTTCATTAACCCTTGAATTGGATGATCCACCGTTCATAACCTCCTTTGTCATATCTTTCCTAGTTTTTCCGAAAGTTTGTGAACTAAACATAAAATTTTATATTGATTTCAAAAAACTTAAGTTGTAATATTTAGAAAAAATAAAAAAAGAGGTCGATTCGTTATGATGCGAAAATTAACAAAGAAAGATCATGAACAAGTATTCGCTTACCTAAAAAAAGAAGCAGCCCTTAACTTGTTTATTATTGGAGATATTGAAGCTTTCGGTTATGACACAGATTTTCAAGAATTATGGGGCGTATTTAAAGAGAATGGGATATTAAAATCAATTCTACTCCGATTCCACGATTCATTTATACCATATAGTAAAGAAGACTTTGTTACCATTGATTATGAGGCACTTCTTTCCGCATATAAGCCGCTTAAACTCTCTGGCAAGTCAACTATTGTAGAAAGGTTTGAAGCTTCTCCAAGTCTACAATTAGGCACCAAAAATGAAATGTATTTTTGCGAATGTCTAAATGACAACAACTTACCTAGCACACCAATTCATGAAACAATTAAACTTGCCTCACTCGATGATATAGAACGAATTATGAAATTAAGAAGTGACATCGCTGAATTTCCGACTACTAATGAATCAGAGAAAATATTAAGGCAGGCTATCGAAACAAATACAGGACGCACATACTATATTGAAAAAGACGGTGCAATCATCGCATCCGCCTCTACTTCCGCTGAAAATTCATTATCTGCTATGGTAGTTGGTGTATGTACACACCCGAATTATCGCGGAAATGGCTACGCTTCACTCATACTGCAAAAAATGATTCAGGACTTTACGAAAGAAGGCCGAACACTTTGCTTATTTTATAACAATCCAGCTGCTGGACGAATTTATAAACGACTAGGATTTAAAGACATTGGAATGTGGACGATGTACCGATAATAAGGGCTACTCTATATACAGAAATAGTTGTCACTTAGCAATAAAAGCAAATTACAAAAAAATTTCACACCGTTATTATGAAGATGAAGAAACTACTTGCGGAGCCATGACTCTAACTAAAAAATGTTATGTATTCAAACTAAATTTGGATAGATAAACGTCCCCAATTGTTACATATAGTCTAGCAATTGGGGCTGCATTTTTATGCTCTAATTCTCTCCAATACAACTAGAAATAATTGTTAAACATTCACCACACTAATCTCTCTAAATATTCCATCATGATACAATTAGAAGTAATTGCATCACCTAAAACCTCCTCAACTTTCGGTCTTTCATTCACTTACTTAATCATTTATTATTTTCATATTTCTTTTTATAATTTACATACTCTTTCGTAGCTTCTTGATTATTATCTTTTTCACTACTAAAATACACATATATTTGCTGACTATGTGTTAACATTTTACCTTCATCATTTTGCCTCTTATAGTCAATTGAAATTGTTAATTCTGTTATTTGCATTGGGTGTTTTTCATTGTCTATTGAATCGTTAAAGTTAAGTACAATTGATGCATTTTCAAATTTATCATATTGCAATTTTAATTTATCATTAATTATTTCTTGAAATTGCGCTTCTGTTAAAGTAAATCCAACTGAATTTGGTTCATTAATTTTTTTCTGTTACCTCCTGCTTTCAGTTTTAAATCCCCTACACCTTGTAATCTATTAAATATCAATTTCACAGGAGTAACATCCAAATTTGAATCAGATCCTTGACCTTTTCCGTTTTGATACAGCAAGTTTATATTATATTTTTCTTCTTCTTTATAATTATTATTCTTATGTCTATCCTTTTCATCTTTTGTTTTACTTGTTATTCTTTGAGACGTTATTCCATATAACAATTTTTCTTTCAAATTATATATACCTTCAGTAGTTTGATATAGCGTATTATAATGGTTTTCATCACCATTTGTTTCTATAGTAAAATCAACAACTCGTTCTTTCACATACGCATATCCATCAGCACTCGCAGACATAACCTTTCTCATATCCCCTTCATCCAAAGCTTTGACAAACGGCTCATAATCTATCTTTTTTTCACCAAAACTACACGCACCTAATAGAATCATTACTACCATCATAATAATTATTTTATTAATTAATCTTTTGGTCACATTAATCACCTACATAATTAAAATGTCTTTGATAGTTCAAATAGTCTTCTTTTATTTTATTATTACTTTTTTTATCATTAAAGCTTACAAATATTTGCTGTTGTTTTAAAACATTTTCTTTCTTTACACTTACAGCTATTCTTATTTCTAATAGTCCCATAGATCCTTTCTTTGAATCTTTTATAGCATTAAAGTGCAATCCAATTGAGCTACCAATAAATTCATCATATTCTAACTTTAATTTATCGTTTAGTACTTGTTGAAACTGAGATTCTGTTAGACTATAACTAACAATATTCGGTTCATCGAATCCTTTTGTATCTTCTGACGGTTTTAAATCTTTTATTCCCTGTAAGCGATCCATAATTAATTTAACAGCGGACACATCAAATGCTGTTTTTACCGTCTTCACTTCCCCACCTTCATACATAATATTAGTATGATAAATTTCTTCTTCTTTGTAATTACTAATATCCGCCTTTTCTTTTTCATTTTTAATATTTGTAGCTATTTCCTCCGTTGTTTCTCCAAATAATTTTTTCTCAATCGTATTATAAATCCCCTCTGTTGTTTGATAGATTGTTTTACTATGAGTACCGTCTTCTTTTCCCTCAAAAATCCCATATATGCTTCTCTCTTTCACATACGCATACCCATCATCACTCGCAGACATAACAGCCTTCATATCCCCTTCATCCAACGCCTTTACTAGTCTCTCATGCTCTATCTTCGTCTCCCCAAAATCACATCCACTTAATAAATTTGATACTATTGACAGAACTATCATCATCTTAGCTTTCTTCTTTAACTTCATACTGACACCCCGTTGGTTACTGGTTCATTATATTCCCATTTTGATAGTAGTACACTTCACCTTTACTTACTGGTATTTATTTACTCATACAGATTATATTGGAGATACTTTAATTTTTAATAGCATCGATTTATATACAAGCCTTAATTGCTTATATTTTCTATTTGAATTTTCAGAATCCAAAACTTATTTTATTTCTTTCGCTTGCTTTTTTCCCCTCTCTTCATAAAGCTTTACTCTTTTATGACATTCTCTTTCATGTTCCTCCCACGAAATATAAAATGATGGAAATTTAAATCTAAAATTTTTCATAAAATGCCTCTCCTTGGTCATATTGTTTTACTTTTAATTCATGTTCCCAATTACTAAATGCTAATTTATTTGCATTTGTTAAATTGTGAACACCTATCTCTGCATCTACTACTACATCACTATTATTATCTTTTCCAGCTTCCGTCCCAACATATGAAATAATAACTTCTCCTGTTACATTATCTTTAAATGCATAAGCGGCAAACCCAGTGTCTTTATCTTCTGCAGAATCTATTAGTGTTGCATTAAAATTTTTTCTAAGAGATCTTCGTTTTTTTCTTAGGCGTCCTCCCCAATATTATTATACGGTTCTTCGCCATCTCTAAAATTATATATATCTTGCCCAGCGAGCTCTAACTTTCCCATATCAGAGGTTATTCTTAAATCCGCTATTTTCTTCACACCTTTATTCAAAACAAATCAGCTCCCTTAGAATCACTTATTATTTTGAAAATACTTTTCATATTTTACATAATCTTGTTTAGCTTCCTGGTCATTATCCCTTTTACTACTAAAATTCACAGATATTTGCTGAGTATGTGTTAATAATTTCCCCTCACTATTTTTCGTTTCATATACAATTAGAATTGTTAATTGAATTATTTGCATCGGATGCTGTTTCGTATCTTTAGAATCATTAAAATTAAATGCAATTGATGCTTTTTCAAAACTATCATATTGCAAATTCAATTTATCGTTAATTATTTCTTGAAATTGTGATTCCGTTAACGTAAAACCGACTGTATTTGGTTCATTAAATTTCTTTTTATCTCTCCTTACTTTCAGTTGTAAATTCCCAATGCCTTGCAATCTATTAAAAATTAGTTTTACATGTGAAACATCCAAGCTAGAATCAGAACCGTAACCCTTTCTATCTTTATACATGAACCTAGTGCTATATTTTTCTTCTTCTTTATATTTATTATCCTTATGTCTATCTTTTATGTTCTTAATACCATTTGTTATTTTTTGAGTAGTTTCTCCATATAATAAATTTTCTTCCAAATTAAATATACCTTCAGTAGTTTGATATAGTGTATTATGAATTCTGTCCTCCCCATTTTTTTCTGTGGTAAAATCAATAACCCGTTCTTTCACATACGCATACCCATCATCACTCGCAGACATTACCGTACTCATGTCCTCTTCTTCTAATGCCTTAACAAATCTCTCATACTCTATCTTCGTTTCCCCAAAACCACATCCACTTAATAAACTTGCTACTATTGACAGAACTATCATCATCTTAGCTTTCTTCTTTAACTTCATACTGACACCCCGTTGATTTCTCTAGGCATTTTTAAGTTCATTATGTTCCTTTTTGGAAAGTAAAACATTTCACCTTTACTTACTACTGGTATTTATTTACTCATACAGATTATACTGAAGATGCTTTAATTTTTAATAGTATCGATTTATATACAATCCTTTATTGCTTATATATTCTATTCGAATTTTCAGAAACCAAAACTTATTTTATTTCTTTCGCTTTCTTTCCCTCTCTCTCCTTATAACGCTTTAAGAATTCCTGGCGTTCCCTTTCATGTTGCTCCCAAGAAATATAAAATGATGGAAATTTAAATCTAAAGTACACCAATAATTGGAATTTTTCTGCACCAACGGCTACTGTGTACAGTAAAACAGTACCTATTACATATCCAATCAAAGTATCAATCGCATAATCATTATGAAAATAAATCAAAATAAGTAGGATTAATGCGTATATTGAAGCCACTTTCATCATAGTTTCTTTTGTTTTACTAAAAAAGGAAGCAGATCTTTCATTCATACTAAATGCACCTTCACTTGCCTATTTAAACATATCAATCGTTGTCACAATATGAACAATCACTGCTCCTATAAATAAGAAACCTACATATACCAATGTAATTCCGTCGATTATATAATCCGAAATTCCAGGAAGAATTAAAGCCGTGAATAATATCGTACCTAATTGAAATGCATATAATAATACGACAATCGTTTGAAACTTTTGAAATTTAAATCGAGCTTTTGGAAATGAATATAGAATTAAAAAAATTATTTGCAAGCTATATAGCACAAGTTCCATTCTAACGATTGTTTTCTCAAAGAAAGTAGTATAATAGTCCCAACCAAACGTTACTAAAGTACCAATAAGAAAAAACATCATAACTGAAACGTACACTATTGTTCCTATCATAAAACCTAAAGCACCCTCAGGGCTTAATCGACGTTTACATGTCACCCTAAATTGATCTAAATCTTCTTCTTTTATTTTCCACATTCAAGTGCCCCACCTTTAACCACATTCACTTAAATCACGTAGATTAAAAATAAAAACCTTCTCATTTTAACGAAAAGAGAAGGTTTTCTTGCTGTTATACATTCATGCCATATTCAAAACTTTCTCTCTTCAAATAACGTATTATAGTTGTTAATCTTTGAAATTTTATTTTCGCTATTAATTTAGGCATTTTTACTTTTCTTAAAAAATACCAAATATGCAAATAATGACGAGATTAAGAGGAATACACCCGCCCCTATCCCCTCATATATTTTAAAATAAACAGCAGCAATTATCACACATATTGACATTATTATTATTAGAATCATTGTATATTTCATTATAAATTCTAACGCTTTATAGATAGATACTATTGTCCTTTGAAAAAAACTTTTCTCTGTTTCTGAAACATTCCGATCCTTAATCATAATAACACCTTCCCCTCTTTACAAATTGACTTTCGAATAAAATTTCCCTTTCAAAATAAGAACAAAGTGAACTGCAGAACGTAACTACTACCAATACAGATTGATCCAACTGAAAATTCTCATGTCGAATTATTCAATCAATTACATATAGATTTTAGAATGAAAAACCTCCTCATTCTAACGAGAAGAGAAGGTTTTATTAATCTCAGATATTCTTACATTATAATAATGATTCTTTTTGAGCTATTTCATAGTGCTCTGCTATTTTTTTACACATCTTTTTATATTCCATCATCCACTCTGCTATTTCTTCTATGTCTTCATCAGTCGACTTTTTCTTATATTTAAAACCAATTACTTTCATATCCGAAAACACTTCTTCTTCCATTTCTTCATCTACCGGAATACATTGGATAATAACTTTCGTTGTGCTGGAGACTTGTACAAAAATTTCAAATGTACCAACAAACATAGCCACCGTTCGGAATAATTCTTTATTACTCATATATAAAATCCTTGCAAGTTCTTCTGCAAGTTCAGGATATATAAACAATACATCAATCATTTCAGCAGCTATTATGCAATCATCTACTGATACTTTCTCCAATATTTTCTGCTTAATTAATTCCCCAGTTTTATCCTCACTCTTTTGTTGAAAATACACAGTTTTTTCTTTTGAAAATAGCCACATATGTAGACCCCTTCCTACTAAAAACAACAATTAGAACTCTTCATTCAAGAATACCTTTATCTTCTTCTATAAAACGAAACTAAAATCAAGCTTTTACTTTTCATATCTCCATTACTAAAACTGCGCTAAATTTTTATTGTGTATCCACTGCAATTTTTATTTCAACATACTGTAGCTCTTCATCACCGCTAAAAATATGATAAATAGGTGAAATCATATCAAGTTCATTATCTTCCATATACTGAAGCATCTCAGCATATGCATACTCGGTTAATGTTTCATACTCTCCTGTCAATCGTTTCACAAGCATGTCATCTACATAGTAATAGCTTCTAAATTTCATTGTTTCTAATGGTGGAACTTTATCCTCATATATCGGCATAAATAATTCAATATACATATTTTCATCTGAAGGAACATTTTTCAATGTATAAAATAGTGGACCTTTTGCTGTTAAGTTCGCTTTTTCTATTTCTAGCATAAAATCATCAATCGAATCTTTCATATAAGTATAATGAATATAGTATTCTTTTGAAACAACATTTGTATATGCAATACTTTGCCCTTCTATAATCATTTTACGGTTTCACCCACTTTTATAATAGGAGCATAAATATCTAACCATGTATCACCGTATACATCTAAGCATACATGATAAAAACTACTATCTAATTTAATATGGTTTTGATTTGCCACCTCGTGTATTAAATTATACACATCTTCAATATCACCATCTTCATCCGTAAAACGCACACTTAAAGCATCTTCAATTATTAAACCATCAACGTATTCATATGCAGAATCTTCCCCCAGTTCCACACGTTCATTTACCGGAACACAATATGTATATTCACCATATGCTGGTTCATTTTCAAGTGATTTATATTTAAAGAGAACCGGTCCTACTGCATAAATCCCATTACGAATAACTTGACTTCTCAGCGCAATAGCAGGTAGTAACCAATCTTCTTTTTTGACGACTTGAGTAATACTAATTAAATTTAATAGCGATAATGCTTTATATTGAACTTTCACAACATCTACTCCCCTTATCTTTATTTCTTTCTAATTCGAATAGAAACGTACAATTTCTCATCTAATACACATAAATTAACAATTTATGCTATAGCAAAAATTCATTTCTTTTATTATCTACTTTTCGATTTGTTTTTTTTATTATATTTTCTAAATTTCTGTCGTTCTCTCTCATTCTCTTCCCATGTCATATTAAATGATTTAAATTTAAATCTACAGTACACCAACAATTGGAATTCAGCTGCACCTATGGCTACTGCGTACATTAAAATTGTCCCTACTACATATAAAATTAATGTATTAAAGTTATAATCATTATGAAAATAAATGATTATAAGAAGAACTGATATATATATCATGCTACCTTTTATCATTCTTCCTTTTGTTTCACTAAAAAATGAACGAGACCTCTCATCCATGCTAAACGCACCTTCACTTGCTTGTTTAAACGTATCAATTGTTGTCACAATATGAAATATCACTGCTCCTATAAATAATAACCCTACACAAATTAAAGTCATTCGATCAATTGAATAGTCAGTCATTCCAGGAAGAACTAACATTGTAAATGTGATTGTTCCTAATTGAAATGCATATAATAATACAACGAGCGTTTGTAACTTTTGAAATTTATAACGTGCTTTTGGAAAGGAATATAGTATTAGAAAAATTATCTGCAAGCCATACAACACAAGTTCAATACTAACCAGTGTTTTTTCAAACATAGTAGTATAAAAACCCCAACCAAACTTCACCAATGCTCCTATAATAAATAGCATCATTAATGAATCAATAATTATTGTTCCTAGCATAAATCCCGTCGCACCTTCAGGACTTAAACGTCTTCTGCATGTTTTTCTAAATTCCTCTAACTCTTCTTCTTTTATGTTCCACATACTCTATCTGCACCTTTCTTGTAGCCGAATTACCAAAATAGATCCCTAAGTTTTGTTGTTATTTTTTTTACTCCTTTTTTAGTAGCATCAATTGCACTGTCTCCCCCAAATATACTCGTTTTCGTATTTAATCCTACCGTAATAACTACCCCAACGCCTGCTCCTACAACAGTTCCAATAGGCGGAAGGAAAAACGATCCCGCTACAGCACCAGCTGCAGCCGCCCCGGCAGTTGCTCCAACATCTACTGCTGAATCTGTTGCTATATCTGCTACATCATGTAATTGCCATCCATCTTTTTGAGCTTCAGCAATGTTATTTCCAACTGACACAACCGCTCCAAATATGGCTGCTCCTTTTAAAAACTTACCAGTATTTCCAAGTTCTTTAAATGCTTCTTTCCATTGTCCAGGATGCAAATCTTTTAATCCTTTTACATACTCCGTTTTAAACGAACTCCATCCTCTTTCTTTAATTGCAGTAGGTAGCCCTTTTTTACTCCAATCCTGTTGGAACTTTTGAAAATCTTGAAATTCCGGTAATTTATAAATTCCTTTTCTTGCTTTTCTTACTTGTTCATTCGTAATTCTCGAATTTTCTACACCATCCAATTTAAGTCCATTTTTTATATAACGAAATATACTATCATCACTACTATCCATCTTAAGTAATTTATACACTTCCACTAAATCTTCTTTTTGACGTGTTGATAGTGTAAACTTCCCTTTTCCTTTTCGACCATTAGAATCAAATAAAACACTTAAATCATAGTTCTTTTTGGCATAATACATACGAGCAAAAGCGGCCACCACAAATTTACCACCCTTTTGTCGAATATCAAACGTCGTCATGCTATCCGAAATACCATTTATTAAGTTTCCATTCCATCCACCAGCCATAATTTTTTCGACTATCTTACTAGAAAAATCTCCATTGGCTGCTTGTATTTCTTTCATTCCCTTGTCTAATGAACTTAATGTTTCATTAAAATGTTGAAGTTCATTTTGCTGACTATTATACGTTTCTAATTTTTCTAGCGTATCACTAACTTCCTTTTGACTTTTTTGGACCCCTTCAGAAATCCCTGAAGATGATGGATACTGAGTTGGGACAATGTCCGCTATAGTTGCTATAGTTTGTTTTGCTTCTTCATTAGATCGATCAAATTCATTGCTGTAACCATTAATTTTTTTCTTTACATTATCTAAATAGTTCCCATAAATCTTTGTATCACTATCACTATCAACTGTACTATTAAAAGTCTCTATTGCTTTTTGAAATTCATTTTTCAACTCTTCCGCTGCAATTTGAAATCCAGCAATCGTAGTACCATGTACTCTAGAAAAATACCTCTTTATTTCATCTGCTGCTTTCCCTTGAAAAGAATTAAGTTGGTTCAAATCATCTATTTTCCCTAATAAGGTTTCAAAATATTGATTTAGTTCGTCAGCACTTGTTTGAAATCTTTTTTGTAATTCGTTTACTTCTTGTAATTCAATATTTTTATCCACGTTTCTCTCCCCTTATTTCATTTTTACGTAGAATGTTTTTCTAGTGCTGCTGTATACCAACTTTTAGTTCTTGCCCAAGTTTTGCATCTTTCTCTACCATTTTCGCTCCAATTTCTTGTACTCTACTTATATCATTTTCTAACAATTTCTCATATCGCTGAACTTTCTGTGAAAGTTTTTCAATCGCTTCACAATATTTTTTCAGTTTACTTAAATTCGTACGATGTAACTGCATACCATTAAATTTAGTCTTACCTAAATCACTAGCGCCACTTTTCAATTCACTTACTTTCGCATCAAATACCCCTTTATTTAATTTAATTTCCCCCATTTATCATTTCCCCGCCTTCTGTACTTCTACTTGAATACTAGCGTCAACCATTGAAACACTTCTACTTAGAGAAAGAATACTAGACTCACATGCAGCGATTTCTCTTTCAAGCCGTCGTATGGCTTGATCGATGTCTTCTTGCACTCTCCCTAGTTCTCCAATAAACCTCCCCAAATTAGAAATAACTTGTTGTTCATACGTTTCTTTAAAAGTAGTTGCTCTTTGCCCTTTCCAACTACTCTCGTTTATTTCTAAAGACTTAAACTGCTCTTGATTTTGTTTAATTGCTTCAAGATTATTTACAAATTTCCCCTTTGCAGTTATTAGCCTTCGTAGTTTCATTTGTAATTCAGCCAATTGCCCTTGTTGATGACTTATACTACTTAATAAACCAGATTTTTGACTATTTAATTCCTCTATCCCCATGCAAATCCCCCCTTAAATAGTTGGCACTTTAATTCTAGTAGCAAAACGATTTTCAACAAAATACCCTTCAAATGGATTTAATTTTGTACTACTTAAATCTTTATTAGATACATCGAAGACCATTTGGCCTGATGATTTTCTAAGTAAAATAACATGAGATTGCGTTTTTATTGTTTTTGAAACTAAGTCGTATCGACTGTCAATTGAATCAACATCACAGCCAATTACGAAGTGGATGCCCATAAATGCACCATTTGTTATTAATTCCGCTAAACTATATATATCGCTATCTTCTAAATTACTTAAAATATCATTTACATCTGCGATTACGATTACAATCGGCTTAAATTTCTTAATAAATTCAGCTGGGTTCACTGTTTCACTTGATGCTTCCTGCTCCTCTTTAAACGCCGCTTCTCTCGATTTATAAGCATTTGTAACTTGTTTAATCGTTTTCTCAATTCCTGTTTTTTCAGCTACATATAAAGCAGCACTCTCTCTATAGTTTGAGAAATTGCGTGTTCTTGTATCAATTAAACCTAGATCAAAGTGTCCACTGTCTGCTAACTGTTGAAGGAATTGATGAACTACATTTTCAACTTCATCTTTCTTAATTCCCCCTACAACAATATTAGACGCTTCCTTTAAATCTAATTCGAGAGGTGTAACGCTTTCTGTTTCTACACCAAATGTTAGTTTGCCTGCTTCAATAATTTCCCTTGTTTCTGGCCATGCAATAAATTCTTTGTATTCCAGAACTTCAGGTACCATAGGGATTGCTTTCGGTCTTTCTCCATCCCAGAAGGAATCCATCTCTTTTCCTTCAGCTTGTATATTTTCAATTCGAGTAAGTACATCTTCTCCCTTTGTCGGTAAAGCTGTTTGGAAGATTGTTGGTTCGTCAATTTTAACTAAACCACGTCCTGCTAATTCTTCAATTTTCAACTCTGTTCTTCCTACAATAGCTCTAGATTCTGCCTCATCTATCATATATAGCGCTATTTGTAGTTTAATATTTGTATTTACTTGTACTCTCAATGCATTTTGACGTGTAGCCGTAAGCATTAAATGAATTCCTACCGCTGCCCCTTCACGTACAATTTGTGCAATAATGCGTTCAAAGTCTTCGACAAATCCAGCTTCTCTAACAGCATCATAGTTATCTAACGCAATTAATATTGTTGGTAATACTTCTTTACTAGCTCTCTCATACATTTCAAGACTTGCAACGCCATATTTACTTAGCAATTGCTTTCTATCTTTTAATAAGTCTTCTATGCGACGAAGAAATTTCTCGCATTTTTCAACTTGGTCTAATGTAATGATGTCCGCCACATGTGGTAAAGATTTTAATGGCATTAAGCCATTTGTTCCGAAGTCTAATAAATACACATGCAAATGCTCCGGACTATGCTGACGAGCTACATCCATAATGACTGATTGTAAGAATGTTGATTTTCCGTAGCCTGGACTTGAGAAGACCGCTACGTGTCCGTCTTTACTAATATCTAGTGTTAATGGTGTTTGTGATTGTAATTCAGGCTGATCTAGTAGACCAACTGTTGCTTTTAATGGTTTCTTTTCTTTCGTCCATGCTTCTTTGAACTGAATAGCATGTAAGTCTTGTAAATATACGCTTTCTGGAAGTGGTGGTAACCACGGTCTAGCTAACGCTTCAATTTCATTTATTTCTGCGTAATCGTGAATGTAGTCAATAACAGCATCCAGTTCAGATGGTACGCTTATTACTTCTTTACTGCTACCAAGTCCACTTAAGTCTTCACTTAATATTTCATATTGTCCTAAATCATTTATTGCATAGATCGTTGCGTCTAAATGTTCTTTATCCTCTTTGTTTTCTACATAGTCTGCTCCGCTCCAAGCTGATTGGAATAGTTCATAAATTTCATTGTTCCCAACTTGTAAGTACGCACGTCCTGGTAATGTAATTTCAGCAGCATCTGGTGTTTTTAAAATTTCATTACTATCTGACGTATTTTGAACTTTTAATGCTAGTTTGAATTTCGAGTTACTCCAAATTTGATCATCTACAACACCACTCGGTTTTTGCGTAGCTAATATTAAATGGATTCCGAGTGAACGACCGATACGCGCTGTTGAAACTAACTCTTTCATAAATTCTGGTTGTTCTGACTTCAGTTCCGCGAATTCATCACTAATTAAAAATAGATGTGGCATCGGTTCACTTACTAAGCCTTCTTTATACAATTTTTGATACTGGTTTATATGATTTACCTCATTTTCCCCAAATAATCGTTGCCTTTTTTGTAATTCGGCTTTAATTGATGCGAGCGCTCTCATACTTTGTGCTCCATCTAAGTTCGTAATTGTTCCTAATAAATGCGGTAAGTTTTTGAATAAATTCGCCATACCGCCGCCTTTATAGTCAATTAGTAGAAAGGCTACTTCGTAAGGATGGAAATTGACTGCTAGAGATAAAATATACGATTGTATAATTTCCGACTTACCTGAACCTGTTGTACCTGCTATTAACCCGTGTGGTCCGTGTGCTTTTTCGTGTAAGTTTAAGTTTACGATATCTTCTTTACCACGTAATCCAAGTGGTACAGCTAAAGATTTATGCGCTGCATTTTTCTGCCAGCGACTTGTAATGTTTAACTCTTTTATTTTTTCAACACCGTACATTTCTAGGAATGTTACGCTTTCTGGAATACTATTTTTCAAGTTTTGCAAATGGTTTAACGGTGCCAATGCACGTGAGACATCTTCTAAATTGAACCCTTTCGGTACATGATTCAATTTAAATTGACGGTTAACAAGCTCTCCTTGTTCTAAGATGATGTTCCCTTGTTTTGCATCTCTTATATCAATTACCGTTTTCACGTGCTCCGGTAAACTTTGCATAACATCTTGTACAAATACAAGTGATACACCTAATTGACTCGGATCATCATTAAAGAATTCCATAACAACATGGTCTAGTATTAGTTTTTCATCTGTAATGAGAACGACATAGTGCGGTGCAAAGTACATTTTTTCATTAGTTGAACTTTTTTCATCTAGTTTTAATTTTCGTTCTTTCAATATTTGATACAAACTATTTAACACTTGATCACGACTACGATCATGGTATACAAATCCACGTACATTTATATCTCGAACACTTCCATGAGGTAGCCAGCGCATCCAATCCCATTTTTCTTTTTCTTCTTCAGGAAAAATAGTAATAAACTGCAAGTCATAATAACTATGGAATAACGCGGTTTGCACAACTAATAATTGTAATTGTTCTAACACTAAAGAGCGTTGTCCAATATAGCCAACCGGTCCATTTATCAAATCTGTTACAACAGGTACATCTTCCAAAGAAAGATAACGCTGTCTTAGTTCACGTGCTATATCAATTAATTCATCTTTCGTTTGACTAAATTCTTCTTCATTAAATTGGATTTCAAAACTCGTATTAGCTTGTCCTGTCCCAACGCTAAATGTTAAGAAATCATGATGTAGCATTGTTTTTTCATATATACGTGGATTTACTTGCACAGCCATATTACGTATTACTTCAACATTTGGATTATGAAATTGTAATGCATGACGCTGCTTTTCACTTTCTGCATGTAAATCTTTCGTTTTTTGTTTTATATACGCTCTATAACTTTTATCACGTTCAACAATGTCAATTTTATATTGCCTTAAATTTTTTATATAAGATGTGACAGAAACAATAATCGTTACTAATGTCATCGCAATCGATGCAATAATAAACATTCCATATTTCATAAAGATAGCAAGTAATACTGTTACGACAATCATGACAAGAGATGGTGCAATAATTCTCGCCAAATGCTCAGTCGGTTTTGACGGCATACTTGAAGGTTTTGCAATTGTCATTTTCTCTTCTGGTTCACGGTAAATAATACGTGGTGAACGATGATAGTCTGGATAACCACTTTGATAATTCGTTTCGGATTCTACTAAAATAGGTAACGTAGATTTAACGTTCTCTTCTGAAGACAATACTTGAATATCTTCACTGCCTATCTCTACTAAAACACCATCAAAATATAATTGATCTCCTGCTTCTAACATAGCGCTATCTTTTAGCTTCGTATAATTATGAAATACATCCCCTTCATATACGTTTACTCTAAAAGAATCGTACAACGTTTCACGAGATAGCATTAAATCCGCATTTGTCCCGGTAATAGAAATATCATCATAACTGTTTTGACTAATTGTAAGAGAATGTTTCGTTCCGATATCAAACACTTTAGTTGTACCAATAATAGATATAAAGATTTTCAAGCTCACATCTTTAGTTTTTCCAATCTCAAATTCCTTATTGAACTCTATTAATTGATTTTGTACCATCCAAGCGTTCACTTCATTATTCCACTTTAACTCTACTTCTTGTTCTAAACTTGGATTCGTAATATCATTTGTCCACTCTTTTCCAATCGACACTATTGATTGCTCATTTGGATGTAATGTGCACTTATATATTTTGTCTCCATAAGTCAATACTAATAGTTGCTCCATCCGTGTTCACTGCTCCTTTTCAACTGTCTCATCAAGTGCTGGCTTACTCTTTTTTCTCTGTGTCCGACAAGTCTTTATCGCTTGATGAATTACCATATTTCTTTTTATACTCATCTAATTGTTGCTCATATGTTTTTAACTTTTGATCACGCTCTTCTCCTGACAAGTCCGGATTATTTTTCAGCGATTCAATTTGTTTAACAAGGCCATACATAATAAGCTGCGGATCATCAAGTGTCTTAGCTAAATCTAATGATTTATCAAAATCACCTTTTCCGTTATACATCCAATAAAGTAAATACTTTTCATCACTTTTCAAACTAATATTTTTCATAATTGCTTTCTTTTGATTTTCACCTAGTTTTTCAGCTGTAATGTATGCAAATGCTAACTCATATTTAGACGCAACCGGTAATGATTCAAATTCCTCTTCATTTAATTGAGTAATTACTTTGTCATAATCAGTTGCTATGAAACTCGCATTTGCTTCTAATAATTTATTTTGATAAGGAAATTTTATAAAAGTGAAATATATTAAAGGAGCAGCTAAAATCACAGTCGCCGCTATGAAGGAAAAAGCTAAGTATTTAAACGATTTATAGCTTTTTTTAGGTACTAACTGCATATTTTTTTCTGTTTTTGTTTGTTCCTTCTCAAAGCTGTCATCAAGAAATTGCAGTAATGCATCTAAGCTTTCCATTTGAGCAACCGTCTGTTCAAATGTTGTTTCTTTTGCATCTTTTAGTAACCCAGCATACAAATCATCAAAATTGTGCTTTTGGGAGAATAAAGCGATAATTAGACACTTATATTGTGTTAAAAATTGCTCTTCTAACAACGGGGTTGGTGGAACAATATCTCGAATTCCTCTATGTATAATACTTGGCATTAAATTAGCATTAAAAACTATATTGTCCGGATGTAAAAAGAACGTGATTCGTTTATTTAAATATTTACGAAACTGCGCAACATTTCGAAGCAGTCTTAATTTCTCATTTCTTCCAAAACGGCTAAGATCATCCCACTTATATAATTTTTTATCCACTTGAAATATAAAGGTAAACATATCATCCGTTTCCTCTATCGTTAATGGTACAAATTCAGATGATGCGCCCGTAATTACATCAAATTGACGGAAGTCTTTTATACGTGTTTGAGATTTTGTCATCTCCAATTTCCAATTTTCCTTTTCTATTTGAAATTGATAGTTCATTGCATCAATTTGAATTGTTTTTTCCGTCATTTTTATCCTCTTCTCCTTTTCTTTATAACCCGTAATAACTTATTTTCAAATAACTAAAAGTATAAAATATTCTTTATAAAACTTGTAAAATATCTCCATCTGTTATTTGGTGATCAATTAAACGATCATTATCCGTTAAAATAATTGACTTATTTTTCACTTTAATCACAAAATGTGAACCTTCATGATTATCAATCTTTAGTGTATCTAATAAATTTTTCAATAAATATTTAATAGATTGATGATTCGGAATACGCAAATCGTATGTATTTCCATTCCATTTACTAAAATCTACCGTTACATTAATATGTGTTTGTATTGCCATTACTTTACCTCCAACTTTTGCGAAGAATTGTATAAATACCGATGCAAATAAGTACAATGCCACCGCCAAATAATAATATTATTGTTGTACTAATTGGCTTTTCATTCATTGTTTCATTACTCGCTACTTCATCTGCACTTTTTCTGACAACGTATTCACTGCTAAACAAACTATTTTTCGTATCTTTAACACTATTATTTTCTTTTTGTTTTATAAAAAGAGAATCTCGTAAAGCTTCCATATCTTTTTGTTCTTTCTTTTTCTTTTTCTGAATTTCTTCTTCTATTTCTTTATTAAATAACTCAATCGATGCTTTATCTAATTCCGTTTCCTTATGTTCCTTTTTATTTTTTTCTTGGTCGTTTTCTTCAACACGGTCTACTTTAAACTTAATCTTCCCATCATCACCAAGATAACTGTCAGCCGCGCTCCTTATCGGTAGCGCGACAAACAGTAAAAGGATAGAGAGAAATGATAACTTAGCCACTATGCTCCATTGTTTGATCATTTACTTCTTTTTCCTCCCATTTCTTATGCCATACAAATAGATTACTAACTAATCCTATAATGGCAATTACAAACAACACGATGAAAATAACTTTTCCAGTATCTTTACCGCTAATAAAATCATTTAGAAAACTTTCTATATACTGAAGCGGTGAGAACTGACGTACCTTTCCAACAGACGACATTTGATCTACTTTACTTCCAACTGCTTCAGTTAAAAATAGGTACATACTTAAAAATACTAATAGTATAAACATCCCTACCATTTTTATTTGTCGTAATAAGTATGTCGAGACCAATACAAACGCCATCATAATGATTGTGATAAACGCAATCCATAGTAAACTTTGATCTTGACCGAACTGTAAAAGACGTCCAGAAATGATACCTATACTAATTCCTTCCACAATTGATATACCGAATGCCACTACTGTAGTTGGTACATTCATATCAATTAATGAGAATTTCTCTTCAAAATGATCTGATTGCGTTCGTTTCTTTTCTTGATTCGCAATTGCGTATGCTGTAAATAACGCAACAATAAAACAAGTTAATACGATTAAATATGGTGTAAAAGCATTACCAGCTACAATGACTCCATCATTTTGTTTCTGTACTGGGCTAGATAAAAATTGATATAACATTTCATTTTGGCGATCGCCAATTCGGCTATTAGCCAAAATTTTAGTAAAGTTTTTGGAGAATGATTTATCATCGTCCATTTTCTTTGTAAAGTCATTTAATAATGAATCAGCTTTTGAAACAATTGTCGTTCCGCTTTCTTGAATTTCTTTTGCTTGTCCATTAATTTGATCAAATGTTTTATATACATCGTCTGATGTTGTTAAACTATACTTCGAACTCTCGACCAATGACTGACTTTGCATCATTAATGATTTAATACCAGAATCTAACGATAAAACAGCTGTTTGCTCACCAGTATTATTTGTTGTTAGCACTTGCTGTTCTTCAACTAGCTTTAAGCTACTCTCACGCCATTTCGCTAAACCTTTTAAATACTCTCCTAAATTTTCATTCATACTAGTTGCTTGCTGCGTCGTTACATTTAATTTCTCCGCTAGTAGCATTGAATTTTGATCCGCACTAGTAATGAATTGTTGATAAGAGTCTATTTTTTGTTTTAAACCTGTCATATCTTGCTTAACTTCTGCCGTAATACTAGATGAAACAAGGTTTGAAATTAAATCAGTTAAGCTTTGTTTATTTAATACGTAGTACAAAGATTGTTCAGTTGCAATTGCATCTAAACTTCCCTCTTCTAGCTTAGGACCTACATCTTTCGTTCTTAAGTCAATCCCATAATACATTTGATACAGACTAAGTAAACCTTGGTAACTTTGAACAGTATCTACTGCTTCTTTAATTAGTACATTAGATGTATTAGTTGTTAATTTTTCTGTTTTTTGATGTACAACTTGATTAGTCGTTCGTTCAATAACTTTTGAGTTATCACCTTGGTTTCCTCCTGGATCTGTTCCCGTTCCGCCTCCTGGATTTCCTCCCGGATCTGTTCCCGTTCCGCCTCCTGGGTTTCCTCCTGGATCTGTTCCCGTTCCGCCTCCTGGGTTTCCTCCTGGATCTGT
>NZ_JAWRYM010001113.1:0-242 GCF_046534555.1 Bacillus sp. SIMBA_074
GGTGCGGAGTGCATCGTCGTGTGCACCAACACCATGCACAAGGTCGCCGATCAGGTCCAGCAGGCCGTGCGGGTCCCGCTCATCCACATCGGCGACGTGACGGCGCGGGCGGTTGTGGCCGCAGGGGTCGGCACCGTCGCCCTGCTCGGCACACGGTTCACCATGCGAGAGCTTCTACACGCAGCGGCTGGAGGCGCAGGGGCTGCAGGTTCTCGTCCCCCCGCCCGATGTCAAAGCCGAGC
>NZ_JAWRYM010001114.1:0-242 GCF_046534555.1 Bacillus sp. SIMBA_074
CTCGGCGGCGGTCGGTTCCAGTCAGGCCGTGGGCATCGTTCTCGGAGTCGGGCTGGTGGTCCTCCTCGGTCTCGGCATCCGCGACGGCTACCTGCTGCTCGCCGGCGTGATCGCGGTCATCGGCTCGGCAGCCGCCATGCTCCTGCCCGACCCGCCGAGCGTCGAGGCGATGCGCCCGAAGACGGTGGGGCGTCGTCGGCTGGCGTCTCTGCGCGACCGGGATTTCGCCTGGATGCTCTCCG